>DATNCF010000354.1:0-4847 GCA_035571675.1 Burkholderiales bacterium
GCCGCCCGAAGGGCGCCATGCTGACGCATTGGAACCTGCTCGTCTTCCGCGCGCTTCCGAGCGACGCCCAGCCGCCATGGAACCGCTGGACCGAGGACGACGTCAGCCTGGTGGCCATGCCCATCTTCCACATCGGCGGCACCGGCTTCGGCCTGCAGACGCTGTGCGCGGGTGGCACCGCCATCGTCACCCGGGAGTTCGACGCCGGGCAGGTGCTGGAGCTGATCGAGCACCACGGGCTCAGCAAGTTCTTCGTCGTCACCACCGCGCTGCAAATGCTGTTGCGCAATCCGCGCGTGCGGGACATCGACTACCGGCGCATCCGCACCATTCTCTACGGCGCCTCGCCCATTCCCGAGGAACTGCTGCGCGAGGCCATGGCGGTGTTCGGCTGCGGCTTCGTGCAGCAATACGGCATGACCGAAGCCACCGGCACCATCTGCGCCCTCACGCCCGAAGACCACGCGGCGGCCGATGCGCAGCGCATGCGCTCCGCGGGCAGGCCGCTCGAGGGGGTGGACATCGCCGTCGTCGACGGCCAGGGCCGCAGGCTGCCGCCCGGCGAGATCGGAGAAATCGCCATCCGCTCCCCGACCATCATGCGCGGCTACTGGAATCAGCCCGAGGCCACCGCCGAAGTGCTTGACGCCGAGGGCTGGTTCCGCAGCGGCGACGCCGGCTACCTCGACCCCGAGGGCTATGTGTACATCTGCGACCGGATGAAGGACATGATCATCTCCGGCGGGGAAAACGTCTATCCCGCGGAGGTCGAAGCGGCCCTGTACGGCCACGCCGACGTGGCCGAGGTGGCGGTGATCGGAGTGCCGTCGGCCAAGTGGGGAGAGGAGGTCAAGGCCGTGGTCGTCCTCAGGCCGGGCGCCACGCCCGACGTCCCATCCCTCCTGGAGTGGACGCGGCGGCGCATCGCCTCCTACAAGGTTCCCAAAAGCATCGACTTCGTGGCCAGCCTGCCGCGCAACGCCTCGGGCAAGCTGTTGCGGCGCGAAATCCGCGAGCCGTTCTGGGCCGGACGCGAGCGGCGCGTCAACTGAGGCATCAGTCGACGGGTCGTTTCGCCCAGGCGAGCCCGCGGCGCAGCAGGTCGTGGAACACCGGCAGGTCCCACGAGCCGCGCTCGATTTTGGGATACCACTCGACGCGCGGCTGCATGTCGTAGTGCCCGCGGCAGTGGCCCAGCGTCAGGTACAGCACCGCGCCCTTGCCCAGGCGACGCAGGTAAAACACCGGGTGGCGCGCCCGCGGCCACTCGGCCTGGGTGAAGTTGTCGGTGCGCCCCTCCCATTCGGCATGCAGCAGCACCTCGAGCGGCGCGTAATACTCGGACAGGTACAACTCGTCGTTGGCGTCGAAGGGCTCGATGCCGGCCACCAGCGGGTGGCCGGGGTCCGTGACCGACACCCGGTAGGGCGCGATGGGCGGATGGGAAATGAACATCGACCCCAGGGTTTCCATGAAGTGCGGCGCCCAGCGCGGCGCGTCCACCTTGCCGTTTTCGAGGAAGCGCAGGATGGAATTGGTGCCGTGCAGCGCGTACCAGCGTCCGCCGCCCTCGACGTAGGCGCGCAGCGCTTCCTGCGCTTGGAGGCTGGGGGTGACGTCGCAGGTGTACGTGACCAGGAAATCCGCGCCGCGGATGGCGTCGAGGTTGGAGTAGTCCTCGAACACGCGCACCCGCACCCGCTCGTCCTCCGCCAGCAATTTCAGCAGTTCCAGGCGAGCGAAGTCGATGTCATGCCATTTCCCGCCGGCGACCAGCGTGCAGTTGAGGCGTGGAGGGTTCACTTCGCCCACCCCTAGAATTGCGCGCGCTTGGTCATCCCGCCGTCGATGAACAGGTTCGCCCCGGTGATGAAGGGGCAGGCGGGGGAGGCGAGGAAGGCGATGGCGCGGCCGACCTCCGCGCCCTCGCCCAGGCGGCCGGCCGCGACCTTGGCCAGCGTCCTTTGGTACACCTCGGGACGGCCGGCCTTGATCTTGCCCCAGTCGCCATCCTCGAAGTAGATGGGGCCGGGTGAAATGGTGTTGACCCGGATGCCCTTGGGAGCATAGGCCTGGGCCAGCGCGGAGGCGTAGTTGACCAGCGCCGCCTTCATGGGGGCGTAGGCCTGCGGGCCGAATGCCGGTTCCGTCGCCACGTTGGTCGCGACGGCGATGATCGAGGCCGCATCGGATTTCTCGAGAAAGGGCAGTGCCGCCTCGATGCCGCGCCAGGTGCCCAGCAGGTCGAGTTCGAAATTCGCCTTCCAGCGCTCTTCCGAAGGCGGGCCACCGCCAGCGGAGGCGAAACTGATGAAAATGTCGCAGCCGCCCAGGGATTGCGCGGCGCTGGCCACCCACCCCTTGTAGCGCTCCGGATCGGTCAGGTCGACGCTGGAACCGATGGCGTTCACGCCCTTGGCGCGCAGCGCGGCGAGGGTGCCTTCGAGCCGGGCCGCGTCCCGCGCGCACAAGGCAATGTTGCATCCCTCGTCGGCGAGCGCCTCGGCCGCGGCGCGCCCGATGCCCTTGGTCGCGCCCGCCAGAATTGCCCGCCTCCCTTTCAGTTTCAGGTCCATCGCGCCTCCTTTGGCTTTGCCGGAGCACCCCGGCCACCACCGCATTGTGCCAGAAACCGGCGGCTTAGCCTGTATTATAATGACGTCCATGGCAAGCGCGCCCGCGCTGCGCCCGCCAAACGCGCGCTGCGCGTAAACTCCCTGGCGAGCGTTTGACGGAGACATGACAGTGCACAGGCAAGTAACGGCGGCGATTTCCGAGCTGGAACCCGAAGGGCTGGCGCAAAAAGGCACCGGCCTGCAGTCGCGCAAGAGCATCGAGATGCGCGAGACCATCCTCGACGCCACCGTGACCTGCCTCGCCACGCACGGCTACACGCGCACCACCAACCAGCTCATCTGCGAGATCGCCAAGGTCTCGCGCGGCGCCATGCTGCACCATTACCCGACCCGGCAGGACCTGATCGTCGCCGTCATCGAGTACTCGTTCTACAAGCACATGAAGGGATTCAGCGCCTCGATCCGCGCCCTGTCCGAGCGCGAGCGGGTCGACCAGAACAGCGGCATCATCGTCGACTGGCAGTCCTATCTCACCCCCGAATACATGGCCTATGTCGAGCTGCATACGGCGGCCCGGACGGACGAGGAGCTGAAAAAGCTGTATGTGCCGCGCGCGCGGCATCACGACCGGGTGTGGCGGGACGAATTGCTCGAGATATATCCGGAATGGCGGCACGACCTGCGCAAGCTCGACCTGACGCGGCGCCTGGTGCGGGCCACCCTGAGCGGCCTGGCCATGAACCGCGACCTGTGGAACGACCCGAACGCCGAGGCTTCGCTGCTCGGGTTCCTGGCCGACGCCGTGCGCCGGGTGCGGATCGACGAACTCAAGTTCCCCTCTCCCGACAGGTTCCCCGCCCTCGAGTCCCTGAAGTCGCAGGGCCGCCGGCCGGGCGCCCGCGCCAAGCGCCGCGCCTGAGGCCCGCGGGCGCGCATCCAGGCGCCCCCGCCGCACCTCCCGTGCTGCGTTGCGGCACAATAAAACAGGCCGCGCAGCTTGTTTTTTTTGACTTGCGGTGCCGAATTGGATAAAGTGCCCCTTTGAACCGTTGAACGCCGCGGGAGCAGGCGCTCCCAGCGGCTTTGGGGCGCCGGTTTTCGGGCGCGTCCGCGCCAGAGCTTCACACTTGCCCGCCGTCCAGGGACCACAAAGAGGAGCAGCCCATGAAAGCAGTGGAGACCGCCAAGCGCGAGACGCAGCCGCTTCCGGCCGCCGACCTCAAGCGCGCCTATCGCCGCATGAAGGTCATCCGCGAGTTCGAGGAACGGATCCACATCGAGAACGCCAAGGGCGACATCCCCGGCTTCATCCACCTGTACAGCGGCCAGGAAGCCATCGCGGTGGGCGTGTGCGAGCAGCTCACCGACGAGGACTACATCATCAGCACGCACCGCGGCCATGGCCATTGCATCGCCAAGGGCTGCGACGTCACCGGGATGATGAAGGAGATCTACGGCCGCCGCGACGGCCTCAACGGCGGCAAGGGCGGTTCGATGCACATCGCCGACACCGCCAAGGGCATGCTGGGGGCCAACGGCATCGTGGGCGCCGGGCAGCCCATCGCCCTGGGCGCCGCCATCGCCTGCAAGCTGCGCGGCAACGGCTCGGTCGCGGTGTCCTTCGGCGGCGACGGCTCGGTCAACCAGGGCACGGTGTTCGAGTC
Source organism: Burkholderiales bacterium (assembly GCA_035571675.1). Taxonomy (GTDB): domain Bacteria; phylum Pseudomonadota; class Gammaproteobacteria; order Burkholderiales; family SG8-39; genus CAIYPG01. Next base: position 4,241 of record DATNCF010000354.1, read on the forward strand.
GCTCAACATGGCGGTGGTGCTCAAGGTGCCCAAGGTGTTCGTGATCGAGAACAACGGCTACAGCGAGCACACCGGCGCCGCCTACGCGGTGGGGGCCAAGGACCTGGCCAAGCGCATCGAGGGGTTCGGCATGCCGGTATGGCGCGCCGACGGCTTCGACTTCTTCGCCGTGCGCGAGGCCATGCTCGGCGCGCTGGAAATCTCGCGCAAGGGCGGCGGGCCGACGGCGCTGTGCTGCGACACCACGCGCTATTTCGGCCATTTCGAGGGCGATCCTCAGAACTACCGCGCCAAGGACGAGGTCAAGCGCCTGCGCGCCGAGCACGACTGCCTGCGCAACTTCCGCGCCCGCGTGGACGCCGGCGGCTGGATCCCGCCGTCGGAGCTGGACGCCATCGACGCCGATGTGATGGCCTTGATCGAGCGCGCGGTGAGCGAGGCGAGGGCGGCGCCTCCGCCGCTTCCCTCCGACCTGTTCACCAACGTCCACGCCAGTTACTGAGGGAGCGCACATGCCAAAGCGCACCATGCGGGAAGCCATCAATGACGCCCTGCACTTCGAGATGGCGCGGGACGCGTCGGTCATCGTCATCGGCGAGGACGTGTC
>DATNCF010000355.1:0-2913 GCA_035571675.1 Burkholderiales bacterium
GTAGCGCTGCTCGTCGTCCTTTTCCGCCGCATGCGTGATGTAGGGCGGCAGGGGCAACTGCCCGTGCCGCTCCAGCAATTCGAGCACGCCCTGGGTTGATTCCGCACGCAGCCGGTACAACTCGCCAGGCCGCTCGAGGACCGTGGCTTCAAACCCGGGCAACCGCAGCCGCGCCCCTGCTTGCGGCGCGTGGCTGGCGCGGATGTGCGCCATGAACTCGCGTTCCGACAGCACGCGCTCCACCAGCACCTCGATTTTTCCGCCGCTCGCCTTGATCCCCTGCAGCCGCGCCTTGATGACCCGCGTATCGTTGAACACCAGCACGTCGCCGGCGCGAAGGAAGGCGGGCAGCTCGGAAAAGACGTGATCGGCCAGCGCGCCGTCGCTGGACAGCGTCAGCAGCCGGCTGCCGCCGCGGACGGGTGAGGGATGCTGCGCCACCAGTTCGGGCGGGAGCGCGTAGTCGAAATCGTCGATGCTCGATGCGGTGGCGGCGGCAGTCACTTATAATTCCAGGCGGGCCGGAATGGCGGAATCGGTAGACGCAGCGGACTCAAAATCCGCCGGTGGCGACACTGTGAGAGTTCGAGTCTCTCTTCCGGCACCAACAACAAAGAACAAAAAACAAGCGGACTCCCGGGTCTCCGGACGCGGGTCGAATAGTCGCAAAAGGGAGGGCTCGTGCGAATTCTGCTTGCCGTCGATGGTGTACGCGGCGAACCGTGGATTATCTCACCTGCCAAGGTCATGTCCCAGTGCAAGGTGCCCGTGCCGGCCGTGCGTTGATCATGACGCCGGCATTGCCGGCCCGGCGGGGCTTGGTAAGCTGCCCGCTCTTGGTTTAAAGTTCCAGTGGCGAAGGGCCCCAGGGCAGTGCCTCGGGGCGTTCAGGGCGGGAGGTGACATGTTTGCGATTGTGTACAAGTCCGATGGCGTGCCGGTGTGCTGCCAGGTGCCCGGCGTGGCGCCCGATCCCGTGGTGGTGTGGACCTCGGAGGCGGCGGCCAAGGCCTTCATCGAAAGCCAGAACGGAGGCGGCGATTTCCAGCCCGTCCCCGTGAGCGAGCAAAGCATGGAGCAGATGGCCAAAGCGCTGGGCTTCGCCGTGGAGCAACTCACCGTGGAGCAATACCCCGGCTGAATCCGCTCGGGCGGCTCCAAAATAAAACGGCAGCCTCGGCTGCCGTTTTCAATGGTGCCCGTTCCGGATGTCAGGCCAGTTGCACCGGAATCTTGTGGCGCTGGCGCTTGATCTTGTTCTGCGCGTCCACGTACACCAAGTCGGGCTTGAAGCTCTGCACTTCGCTTTCGTCGTAAATGGAGTACGAGCAGATGATCAGGATGTCGCCGGCCGCGGCGCGCCGCGACGCGGCGCCGTTCACCGAAATGATGCCCGAACCGCGCTCGGCGCGAATGGCATAGGTGGTGAACCGCTCACCGTTGGTGACGTTGTAAATGTCGATCTGCTCGTACTCATGAATGTCGGAGGCCTCGAGCAAATCTTCGTCGATGGCGCATGAACCTTCGTAGTTCAGCTCCGAGTGCGTCACCGTTGCCCTGTGTATCTTCGACTTCAACATCGTGCGCTGCATAGTGCCTGCTCTCCGGCTAGTGGAGTGATGGACGAGCCTGTTACTTTGTTGCGCGGCGCTTACAGCGCCACTTCTAAATTGTCGATCAGGCGGGTATTTCCCAGCCATGCCGCCGCGAGAATAACCAGTTCCCGGTCGTTTGGGGTGGGCAATTGTAGGTCAGCTTGCTTTCGCACCGCAATATAGTCGGGTCTCCATTGATTTTCAAGCAATTTCTTGACCGCGAGGGCCTCCATTTCAGGGAAATCCCGGTCCCCGGCCCGGATGGCCTCGGCGACCCCGCGCAAGGCGGCAAAAAGCTCGGGTGCGCGGGCCCTCTCCGCGGCGGAAAGATAGCCGTTTCGCGAAGAAAGGGCCAGCCCGTCGTCGGCCCGGCCGGTCTCGCAACCTATGATCCGAATGGGCAGGGCCAGCTGCCGCACCATGGCCCGCACCATCATGAGCTGCTGGTAGTCCTTCTTGCCGAACACCGCCGCCTGCGGCTGGACGATGTTGAACAGTTTCAGCACCACCGTGGCCACGCCGCGGAAAAATCCCGGCCGAAATTGGCCCTCCAGCACCTCGGCCAGCGGCGGCGGGTCGACCATGAACTGCTGCGGCTCGGGGTAGAGCTCCGTTTCGTCCGGGGCGAACAGCACGTTCACCCCGGCTTCCCTCAGCTTGGCGCAATCCGCCTCGAAGGTGCGGGGATAGCGGTCGAAGTCTTCGTTGGGGCCGAACTGCAGCCGGTTGACGAAAATGCTGGCCGCGACGCAGCGGCCGTGCGAGCGCGCCTCGCGCATGAGCTGCAAGTGCCCCTCGTGCAGGTTGCCCATGGTGGGCACGAAGCACACCGAGGGCTCGGCGGCGAGGCGGGTTCTCAGGTCGGCGATGCGCGGAATAATGTCCATGGGGTCGTGCGGGTTGATGCGGTGATGTCCTGGACTGCCCAAGCTGCTCGGCGGCCCGGTCGGCGACACAGTTGGCAAATCAGTCGGCCAGGTTAAAAAACTCCCGGCCCCCGCGCATGGCTTCCATGCGCTGCAGCAGCAGGTCGAGGTCCTTGTCTTCCTTCACGAAGTTCAGCCGCTCGGAATTCACGATCAATATGGGGCTGGCGCTGTAGTTGTAAAAGAACCTGCTGTAACTTTCGGCAAGCACCGCCAGGTATTCGACCGTCATTCCGCGCTCGAATTCCGCGGCGCGGCGCCGCACGCGCTCGGCCAGCACCTCGGGCTGGGCCTGGAGGTAGATCACCAGGTCCGGGCGCGGCGCCTGTGGCCGCAGGGTGTCGTAAATCTGCTGGTACAGGTGCATTTCGTCGTTGCCCAGGGTGAGACGG
>DATNCF010000356.1:0-6189 GCA_035571675.1 Burkholderiales bacterium
CCTACGCGCGCCTGCCGCTGGTGGTGCTGAACATGGCGCGCGGCCAGGGCGACTACTTTCAGTCCACCCGCGGCGGCGGCCACGGTGATTATCGCCACATCGTGCTGGCGCCCAGCGACGTGCCCGAGGCGGCGCGCCTGGCGCAACTCGCCTTCCACCTCGCCGACGTGTGGCGGAACCCCGTGACCTTCCTGGGCGACTACTACCTCGCGCACGTGCAGGAGGCGGTGGACACCTCGCCCATCGACTTCGGCCCCGTCCCGGCCAAGGACTGGGCGCTGGATGGCAAGAGCAGCGGCACGGCCGCGGCCAAGGTGGTGTCGGGCATCGTGGTGACCAAGCGCGACGACCCTCAGCCCATCAGCTACGGCCAGCACCTGATGAACATGGCCAAGCGCGTGCAGGAAATCAAGGCCGGCGTCGAGCCGTTGTACGAGGCCGTGTCCTGCGAGGACGCCGAAGTGGTGGTGGTGGCTTACGGAACGCCGGCGCGCTTCCTGCGCTACGTCGTGAAATCGCTGCGCGACGAAGGCCTGAGGGTGGGCCTGTTCCGGCCCATCACGCTGTGGCCTTTCCCGAGCGCGGCGCTGGCCAAGGCCGTGCGCTCCGCCCGCTCGCTGGCCGTGTACGAGCTGAACAGCGGCCAGATGGTGGAGGACGTGGCACTCGCGGCGCGCGACAAGCCCGTGGATTTCATCGGCGGGGTCAGCTTCGACGAGGCCGGCTTCGGCATCGCCCCCGCGCTCACCGCCGGGGAACTCAGCAGAACTGTTCGGAGCTACATGCGCGGTGTAACCGCATGATCGGGGTGACGCTATGACCACGCAGACCATCAACTTCGTTCCCACCGCCCAGCCGCCCGAGCGCAAGGCGACCATGGTGGACGATTTCGCCTCGCCGCTCATCATTCGCGGCCGCCATGACATGTGCGCCGGCTGCGGCGAGCCTGCCGCCATGCGCTCGACCGTGGAAATGATCCACGAACTGGGCTACACCAACCGCGCGGTGTCGGTGTTCGGCATCGGCTGCTACACGGGCTTCACGCCGACCATGAACATCGAGGTGCTGCAGGCGCTGCATGGGCGCGCGCCCTCGCTCGCCACCGGACTCAAGCGGGTGCGCCCGGACAGCATCGTGTTCACCGTCCAGGGCGACGGCGACATGGTGAACGAAGGCCTGCAGGAAGTCATCCACGCCGCCGCGCGCGCCGAGAACATCACCTGCGTGCTGCTCAACAACGGCGTGTTCGGCGAGACCGGCGGCCACATGACGGCCACCACCGTGCTCGGCCAGCGCACCAAGAACACCCTGGAGGGACGCGACGCCAAGGCGCACGGCTACCCCATCCGGGTGGCCAACCTGCTGGCCGAGGTGGACGGCTGCGTGTACGTGGCGCGCGGCGCCACCAACACCGTGGGCAATGTCTGGCACGCGCGCAACATGCTGCGCCGCGCCTTCGAGCTGCAGGCGGCCGGCGCCGGCTTCACCTTCGTCGAGATCCTCACCATGTGCCCCACCGGCTGGTTCATCGAGACCGGCGAGGCGCCCGAGTATCTCGAGGACAAGCTGGCCCCCGTGCACAAAATCGGGGTGGTGAAGGACAGCCTCGCGGGCAACGCGTAGTCCCATGGGCGTGCCCGAGCAGTTGCTGGTCGGCGACGTCCTGCGCTACGCCGCGCTGCGTACCCCGCGGGCCCCCGCCGCCAGCCTGGGCGACCGGCAGATCACATTCGAGGCCGCCGCGCTCAAGGCCGAGCGCCTGGCGGCGTCGCTGTACAAGGTGGGCGTGCGCCACGGCGACCGCGTGGCGTGGTGGGCCGAGACTTCGCTAGAGGCCATGCCGCTGTATTTCGCCCTGGCCCAGCTCGGCGCGGTGTTCGTTCCGCTCAATCCCCGCTACACCGAAGACGAGTGCCGGCAGGTGCTGAACAAGGCCGATCCGCGCCTCGTGCTCACCGATGACGGCCGCGGCGGCCATGCAAAATTGTCGGACCTGACCGACGCCGGCAAGGCGCCGCCCGTCAACGTGGCCGAGACCGATCCGTTCATTCTGTTTTTTACCAGCGGCACCACCGGCGAGCCCAAGGGCTGCATCCTGTCGCATCGCACCGAGCGGCTGCGCGCCGGCATCGGATCGCCGTTTCCGCTCGGCGCAACGGTGTGCATGTTCCCGCAGTTCCACATGGCCGGTTGGGCCTTCGCGCTGCGCGCCTGGATATCCGGCGACCAGATGGTGTACGTGGAAAAACCCGACGCGCACGAACTGCTCGGTGCCGTGACGCGCCACCGCGCCTACGAAATGTACTGCATCCCCGCGGTGTGGCAGCGCATCCTGGAAACCGACCGCAGCGGCTACGACCTGTCCAGTCTGCGGCTGGCCAACACCGGCACCTCGGCCACCACGCCCGAGCTGCTGACCGCCATCGCCGAAGCCTTTCCCAAGGCCGCGACCTGTATCGCCTACGGCTCCACCGAGGCGCACGCCGTGTGCATGCTCGGTCCCAAGGACATCCTGCGCAAACCCAACTCGGTGGGCCCGGCTGCGGCGGGCGTGCGCCTCAAGCTGGACGAGGCCGGCGAGCTGTGGGTGAGGAGCCCCTACCTGTTCAGCGGCTACTTCCGCAACGAGGAGGCCACTTCCGCCGCGCTGGTGGATGGCTGGTACCGCACCGGCGACCTGGCCGAGCGCGACGACGAGGGCTATTACAGCATCGTGGGCCGCGCCAAGGACATCATCCGCACCGGCGGCGAAACCGTGGCGCCGGTGGAAGTGGACTTGGTGCTGCAAAGCCACCCGGCCGTGCTGGACGGCGCGGTGCGCGGCGCCCCCGACGAACGCTGGGGCGAGGTCATCGAGGCCTTCGTGGTGCTGCGCCAGGGGTCGACCCTGACTATCGAGGCGCTGCGCGATTACTGCGCGGGGCGGCTGGCGCCCCACAAACACCCGCGGCGCCTGTTCATCGTGCAATCCATCCCGCGCACCGGCTCCACCGGCCAGGTGCAGCGCCGCCTGCTGGTTCCCTGACGGCATTCGGCCCTCGCCGGCCCCGGTGCGGAAAGCAGGTGATGCGCGTATGATTTTCGCGCATCACCCCGAATAGTTTGGGTTATCCCCAGACCTTTGGGCAACTCCAAGGAGGGGACATGGTCGCCAGAACCGACTTCGACATTCGCCACGCGCTGTGCTTCGCCTCGGTGGCGAAGACCAAATCGTTCACCAAGGCCGCGGAATTGATGGGCCTCACCCAGCCGGCCGTGTCGGGCATCATTGCCAAGCTCGAGGCCCAACTCGGGTTTCCCCTGTTCGTGCGCGGCGCGCGGCGCGTGGAACTGACCGCCAAGGGCGAGGCCTTTCTGGCCATCGCCGTGCAGATCGAGAAACTGAACGAGGCCGCGCAGGAACAGGCGCGCGAGTTGCGCGACGGCACGGGCAAGCGCCTGCGCTTCGGCGCGCCCTTCCAGTCCATTTCCATTCCCGAGCGCGCGGCGCTGCTGGACAACTTCCTCACCCGCTACCCCAACGTGCGGCTGGAAATCAGCCACGGCACGCAGCCCGACCTGGTCGAGAAGCTCGACCGCGACGAACTGGAAGTGGCCTTGCTGCTGCGGCCCTTCGACACCTCGGGCATGCGCTTCGTGAAGATCCACCAGAGCATCGGGCACCTGCTGGTGCCGGTGGAAGATCCGCTCGCCGCCCGCCAGGGCCTGCGCCGCGCCGACCTCGCCGGCCGCGCCATCGTGGGAACGCGCCGCGACCTCGACCCTTCCACCTACGACTACCTGTACGCGCCCTTCGCCAAGGCGGGCGCCATCATCGTGCACGCCCCCGAGACCGTGGATCATGAAATGGAGCGCTTCGCCCGGCTGCGCCGGCTCATCCACCTGCGCTTCGGCCTGGGCACGGGCGCGCGCAAGGTCTTCGGCGACATGGTGCGCCTGCCGCTGCTGGACGAGCCCATTTTGCTGGAATATTTTGTGGTGCAGCGCAGCCGGCAAACAAGCGCCGAGGCGGCCGCGCTGCTGGCCATGGCGGCGGCCCTGTATGCGGGAAGCAAGCCTGAAGACGCGCGCGAGGCGAACAGCCGGCCGGCAGGCGGCAAAAGCCGGCCCGCCGACGTCTCAGCCGGCCACCGCCGCGCATTGAATTTGCCGAGGGTCGGTACGAACCCTTGAAGGCGAACTCACACCGGGCTCTGCCGCAAGTGATCGGACTCGCGGCCATACACGGTGCTAAATCGGCTTCACGAGGTCCAGGGATGGATGAAACACATATTGATTATTTTCGGGAGGGGAAATGAGCGTTTCCCGAGGCGTGATGGGCTTCAAGCTTTTGACCTGGCTTTCCATTGCACTTGGTTCGACGCTGACATTGGCGCCGACTCCGGCGAGCGCGCAGTATCCCGCCAAGCCGGTCCGTATTATCGTGCCCTTTGCCGCGGGAGGCAGCACCGACAGCGCGGCACGGGTGCTCGCGAATCAGCTTGAAAAGCTCTGGAAGCAAAACGTGCTCGTGGATGATCGTCCCGGAGGCAACCAGATCGTGGGCGTCGATGTGGTGGTGAAATCAGCTCCCGACGGCTACAACCTGGTCATGCCGGCAAATCCCGTCCTGTACGAGCATTTGCTCAACAAAAACACGCCCTTCGTCGGCCCGCGCGACCTATCGCCCATGGGCATCGTATGTGGCGCCGGTTTGGTGATTGCCGTTCCCAATTCGCTGCCGGCGCGCACCTTTGGAGAGCTGGTGACCTACATAAAGAACAACCCCGGCAAAGTAAACTGGGCGACCACAGGCGGCGTGACCGCGGGCATGGAAGCGCTTCGACACCAGCTTGGATTGGCCTCTAATGTGGTCGACGTGGCATACAAAGGGGGCAACCTGAGCATGATGGCCATAGTTTCCGGCGAAGCGCAGGTTTTCGCAGGGTCGCCCCTGGATGCGCTGGAGCTCAGTCGAGCCGGACGCTTGCGTGTCATCGCATATACGGAGCAGCCCAGACATCCCCTTTACCCGGACATTCCAACGATTGGCGAGAGCAACGTCGGCGCGCCCGATCACCGGTCCGGGTTCTGGTTTGGCATCTTCGGCCCTGCCGGTGTCTCGAATGAGATCGTCAATAAGGTCAATACCTCGATTCTGGAGTCAGTGCGCGCACCTGAGGTGGCGGAAAAATACCGTTCGCTCGGATTGCAGACTTACAGTGTCAACCCGGCCGAAATGCGCCAGATGATTGGCACGGAGGTAAAGGGCGTGGAAACGCTGCTCGCCCAAGGTGTAAAGCTGCGCTGACCGCGGCAGGCTTGCTGAGCGAGGGCCGTGGGGGCCCGGTTTCATTTCATCGCTTGACGGCGGCGAACGTGCCCACTGTAATCGAACGCATCCTCTCCCGGCACGCGCTCATGACTGACTTCACTCAATAAAGTCGTTCGACCATGATCGACCTTATTCCCACCGAAGACCAGCAGCGCATCGCCGACAGCGTGGCCGAGTTCCTGGCCGACAAGCTGCCCGTGGAGCGCCACCGCCGCGACCACGGGCGCGGCGCGTCGAATGACCGCGACGCCTGGGAGGCGCTGGCCGCCCTGGGCGTGTTCGGCGTCACCATTCCCGACAGCCACGGCGGCATCGGCCTGACCCTGGCAGAGGAAGCGCTGGTGTTCCGCGAGTTCGGCCGCCACATCGTGTCGCCGGCCGCGTTGGGCAGCGTGCTGGCCGCGCGGCTGGCGCTGGAGAAGGGCCAATCCAGGCTGCTTGCCGAGCTGCTGGAAGGCCGCCGCGCCGCCGGCCTCGCCAATCGCGTAGGTGAGGGCCTGTTTCACCTCCTTGACGTGAAAGACGGCGACCTCGTGGCGGCCTGGGACGATGCCGGCGTGCGGGTGTACGAGGCCTCGGCCTTCCGCGCCGACGAAGCCCGCGCCAGCCTGGACCCGGGCGTGACGTTGACGCGCGCGCGGCTGACCGGCGAGCCCGTGCTCGAAGCCCGAGGCAGGACCACGACCCCTTCGGGCCCCGCCTTTCCCTCGGGCCCCGCCCTTCCTTATGTGGCCAGCCTGCTCACGGCCGCCATGCTGGTGGGCATCGCCGAGGCGGCGCGCGACGCGGCCGTGCAGCAGGCGCAGACCCGGATGCAGTTCAACGTGCCCATCGGCAGCTTCCAGGCCATCAAGCACAAGTGCGCCGACATGCTG
>DATNCF010000357.1:0-10455 GCA_035571675.1 Burkholderiales bacterium
ACTGGATTCCCGCTTGCGCGGGAATGACGTTCAGCCCTTTTCGAACCGGAACACGGCCAGGCTGCCCATGAGGTTGGGCATGAAGGTCACGCGCCGGCCGCGGTGCAGCACCACGCGCTCGGTGATGCGGATGCCGTGGCTCGCGCAGAAGGACTCGAAGTCCTCCACCGTGCACAGGTGGATGTTGGGCGTGTTGTACCACTGGTATGGCAGCGAGGCCGACACCGGCATGCGGCCGCGCACGACCTGCAGCCGCGCCTCCCAGTGGCCGAAGTTGGGAAAGGTGACGATGCCTTCGCGCCCCACGCGCAGCATTTCCCCCGCGAGCTTTTCGATCTGGCGCATGGTCTGCAGGGTCTGCGACAGGATGACGCAGTCGAACGAGCCGGCGTCGAAGCCCGCCAGGCCGCGCTCCAGGTCGCTCTGGATGACGTTCACGCCGTTCTTCACGCACTCCAGGACGTTCTCGTCGCTGATCTCGATGCCGTAGCCGCGCACCCCCAGCCGCGCCGAAAGATAGGCCAGCAGCCGCCCGTCGCCGCAGCCCAGGTCGAGCACCGACGAGCGCGGGCGGATCCAGGCTGCGATGGTTTCAAAGTCGGCGCGGCCGGAGAGTGCCTGCTCGGCGGTCATGGCGTTCATGGTTGGCTCACCGCATAAACCAACTGACGTGGGGGATTTACAAGGGGGGTATGCCCCCTTGTTCGACAACCCCTTTCAAAGTCGGCGCGGCCGGAGAGTGCCTGCTCGGCGGTCATGGCGTTCATGGTGCGCTACCGTTCTTCGTGCAGCCGCTCGAAGAACGCCCGCACCAGCGCGTGGTAGCGCGGGTCCTCGAGCAGGAAGGCGTCGTGGCCGTGGGGCGCGTCCACCTCCGCGTAGGCCACGTCGCGGCGGTTGTCGAGCAGGGCCTTGACGATTTCGCGTGAGCGCTCGGGCGAGAAGCGCCAGTCGGAAGTGAACGACACCACCAGGAAACGGGCCTTGGCCGAAGACAGGGCCGCCGCCAGATCATCGCCGTGCGGCCGCGCCGGATCGAAATAATCCAGCGCCCGCGTGATCAGCAGGTAAGTGTTTGCGTCGAAATACTCGGCGAACTTGTCGCCCTGGTGGCGCAAATAGGACTCCACCTCGAAGTCCACGCCGAAGTGATAATTGATGTCCCCGTTGGAGAGCGACCGCCCGAACTTCTCCATCATGGCGTCGTCGGAGAGGTAGGTGATGTGCCCGATCATGCGCGCCAGGCGCAGCCCGCGCCGCGGAATCACGCCGTGCCGGTAGTAGTCGCCGCCGTGGAAATCCGGGTCGGTGGTGATGGCCTGGCGCGCCACCTCGTTGAAGGCGATGTTCTGCGCCGACAGCCGGGGTGTGGAGGCCACCACCACGGCCGCGGCCACGCGGTCGGGGTGGTGAATGGTCCAGGCCAGCGCCTGCATGGCGCCCAGGCTGCCGCCCATCACGGCGGCGAAGCGCTCGATGCCCAGGCGCGTGGCAAGCCGCGCCTGCGCCTCCACCCAGTCTTCCACCGTCACCACGGGAAAGCGCGAGCCCCAAGGCTGGCCGGTGGCCGGGTCGATGGAGGCCGGGCCGGTGGAGCCGAAACAGCCGCCCACGTTGTTCACGCCCACGACGAAGAAACGGTCAGTATCCAGCGGCTTGCCCGGCCCGATCATGTTGTCCCACCAGCCGATGTTCCTGGGATCGTCCTCGTACCAGCCCGCCACGTGGTGGGAGGCGTTCAGGGCATGGCACACCAGCACGGCGTTGGAGTGGTCGGCGTTGAGCGTGCCGTAGGTCTCGTAGGCCAGGTCATAGGAAGGCAGCACCCCACCGCTCCGAAAAGTGAGCGGCTCGTCGAAATGCATGGTGCGCGCGGTAACCGGCCCAACCGACTGCGCGTGGCGTGCTCTGTCCAAATATCGTGACCTAGAAAACGAAAAACCCGTCAGCTTGGATACGGAAGCGGACGGGTTTGCCCTCGCTTTAGCCGTTTTAGGCGGGCCGTGAGGTCCGCCAGCGCCCGCAAGCTGAAATCAAATCGGCGCAGTAGGCCAAATGTACAGGATTAGCGTATTTAAGTCAATGACATAGACGAATTACTTTTGCTTCAGCAGCGCGATCAACGCTTGCGCCGCTTGCGGCGCGCGCTCCTTAGCGCCGTTGATGAAATAGATGAATACATCGCGGGGCTTACCACCTTTGCCGATGTTCTTATCGATTCTTGGCAGATCATCCGGCTCACCGCCTTCGGCCCAAGCCTTGGCGCGTTTCGCCCACGCTGCGAGTTCCTTTTCGCCGTATCCGGTGGGCACTTCTGCCTGCGAGTTCATCAGCCGTGCATACACGAAATCGCCGGTGACGTCGGCAAACGAAGGGTATTTCGGTGAATCGGTGAACACCGTCGCCATGTCGTAGCGGCGCGCCAGCGCGAGGTAATCTTCGCCCATGAAGCTCTTGTGCCGCACCTCCAGTACGTGGCGAAGGTTCACGCCGTTCGCCTCTTTCGGCAGCAATTTAAGGAACGCTTCGAAGTCTTCGGGCTCGAAGCGCTTGCTGGGCGGGAATTGCCAGGAAATGGGCCCTAGCTTGGGTCCCAATCCCGCCAGCCCACTGCCCAAAAATCCCTGCACCCACTTCTCTGCTTCGGCCAGCACTTTGCGTTCGGTGGTGTAGCGCACCGCCTTCAGCGAGAACACGAAGTCATCCGGCGTCTCGTCGCGCCACTTGATGAAGCTCGCCGCGCTCTGGTTGCGATAGAAGGTGCCGTTGACCTCGATGGAGGTGACGTGGCGGCTGGCGTATTCCAGCTCGCGCTTGTGCGCCAGGCCATGGGGATAGAAATTGTCGCGCCACGGCTCGAAGGTCCAGCCGCCGACGCCGACGTAGATGCGGCCGGACTTGGACATGTTGTCGATAAAGACTTCGGTTCTAAACTGGGGGATTTACAAGGGGCGCAGTTCCTATGCCCCTTGTTCGGTTGCTACGCGTTCAGTTTCTCCAGCAATTGCCGGCTGCGGGCCGGCTCGCTTGCCTTCAGCACGCGCGCGGCCAGGGGTTCCACCTCGGGCAGGCTGCTGCGCAGCACCTGCTGCTTGACGGTGAGGAGCTGCGCCGGGTGCATGGAAAACTGGCGCAGGCCGAAGCCGAGCAGCAGGCGCGTGGTCGCCACGTCGCCCGCCATCTCGCCGCACACCGCCACCGGCACGCCGGCGCGCGCCGCGGTGCGGATGGTCATGTGGATGAGCTGCAGCACGGCCGGGTGCAGCGGATCGTAGAGGTGGGCCACGGCGTCGTCGGTGCGGTCGATGGCCAGGGTGTACTGGATGAGGTCGTTGGTGCCGATGGACAGGAAATCCAGCTTCTTCAGGAACATCGACAGCGCCAGCGCCGCGGCCGGCACTTCCACCATGCCGCCCACCTCGATGCCGGTGTCGTAGGGAATGCCCTGCTCGTACAGCGCGGCCTTGGCCTGGGCGATGGCGGCGAAGGTGAGCTCGATTTCCTGCACGTGCGCCAGCATGGGCACCAGGATGCGCAGCTTGCCGTAGGTCGAGGCGCGCAGGATGGCGCGCAACTGCGTCTGGAACATGTGCGGCTCGGCCAGGCAGTAGCGTATGGCGCGCAGGCCCATGGCGGGATTGGGCCCCACCCGGCCGTCGCCGTGCATGCCGTTCAGCGTCTTGTCCGCGCCGAGGTCCAGGGTGCGCACGGTCACGGGCAGGCCGCGCAGGGTCTGGGCCACGTGCCGGTAGGCTTCGAACTGCTCGTCCTCGCTCGGCAGGTCGGGCCGGTTCATGAACAGGAATTCGCTGCGGAACAGGCCCACCCCGGTGGCGCCGGATTCGAGCACCGCGTCCACGTCGCCGGGCAGCTCGATGTTGGCGTGCAGTTCCACCGGCGTGCCGTCCAGGGTCTGCGCCGGGGTGCTGCGGATGCGCTTCAACTTCTGGCGCTCGATCTCGTGCTGGCTCTTCCTGAGCTGGTACTCGGCCAGCGCCTGCTGGTCGGGGTTGACGATGAGCACGCCCTCGCGGCCGTCGAGGATGACCAGCTCGTTCTCGCGGATCAGGTTGCGCGCATGGTGCATGCCCACCACGGCCGGGATGTTGAGGCTGCGCGCCACGATGGCGCTGTGCGAGGTCACCCCGCCCACGTCGGTGACGAAGCCGGCGAACATGTGCTGCTTGAACAGCAGCATGTCGGCCGGGGACAGGTCGTGCGCCACCACGATCACGCCCTGGCCGTGCTCGGGCGCGGGCACGTGCCCGGTGCCCAGCATGGCCTTGAGCAGGCGCTCCACCACCTGCACCACGTCGTTCTGGCGCTCGCGCAGGTAGGCGTCGTCGATCTGGTTGAACTGCGCAACCAGCATGTCCAGCTGCTGGATCAGCGCCCACTCGGCGTTGCAATGCCGGGCGCGGATGTGCTCGCGCGGCGCCTCCGACAGGCTGGCGTCCTGCAGAATCATGCGGTGCACGTCGAGGAAGGCGCTCATTTCCGCGGGTGCGGCGGCGGGCATGCCGGCGCGCAGCTCGTCCAGCTCGGCGCGCACCTTGTCCACGGCCGCGTCGAAGCGCGCCAGTTCGGCCTCGATGTCCGCGGCCGCGATGTCGTAGTGCGCCACTTCCAGGCGCGCCGAGGTGGTGAGGTGGGCGCGGCCGATGGCGATGCCGGCGGAGACCCCCGCGCCGTGCAGGGTGAAGCAGGCATCGGCGATGGCGGCGCGCGGCGGCGCCCCGGCCTTCGCGTCGGGGTTCAGTACCGCGCTGGTTCTGGTCGGTTCATTCACCCTGGCCGGCTCATTCGCCTTCGCCGAACTTGTCCGCGATGAGCGCGAGCAGCGCCGCCAGGGCCTCGTCGGCGTCGGCGCCCTCGGCCTCGACCATGACGGTGGCGCCCTTGCCGGCGGCCAGCATCATCACGCCCATGATGCTCTTGGCGTTCACGCGCCGGCCGTTGCGCGACAGCCAGATCTCGCTCGTGAACTTGCCCGCGGTCTGGGTGAGCTTGGCCGAGGCCCGCGCGTGCAGGCCCAGCTTGTTGACGATCTCAGTTTCCGTTTGGGGCATTGCAACAATCCGTCATCAGGTTCACCACGCCTTCGCAGCCGCCGCCGCTCGCCTTCTTCACCACGCTGGCCAGCCCTTCCTCGCGGTAGGTGAGGGCGCGGATCAGCATGGGCAGGTTCACGCCCGCGAGGCCCTCCACCCGCCCCGGCACCAGCAGCCGCGTGGCGATGTTGGAGGGCGTCGCGCCCAGCATGTCGGTCAGCACCAGCACTCCGTCTCCGTCGTCGAGCTCGCGCACCAGCTCCCGCGCCTGCGGCAGCAGCGAGTCGGGCTGGTCGTGCAGGGTGACGCCCAACTGGCGAACGCGCTGCGGCCGCCCCCCGAGCACGTGGCTGGCCGAGTGCACCAAGGCCTCGCCGAACGCGCCGTGCGCGACGATCAGGATGCCGATCATGATGGTAAAAGGTTATTCATTTTGCAAGTAGGCCGCGCGATGGTGCACCGCCTTCGGAGCCGCATTCCGGGCTTGCACGCCGCCTGATTCCTCATTCTGCGGCAGCGCAAACACCATGACCACGGCCACTTCAAAGGCGCTATTGTGCAATGCGGCAGGGATTTGGGTGAGGGGCACGGCGCGCTTGAGCACGTCCAGGGCAAACGTGTCCAGCACCCCATGCCCGCTGCTCTTGGCCAGGTACTCCTCGCTGACGCGGCCGTCGGCGCCGATCTCGAGGAACACCGTGGCCGCCCCGGTCAGGCCCTGGCGTTGCGCTTCTTCGGGATAGCCGCGCAGCTTGGCGCAGGTCTGCACCAGCCGCGCGCGGTACAGTTCCAGCGCGGCGTTCCTTTCGGCCCGGTTTGCAGCCTCCTCTTGCGCGGCCCGCGGCGGGGCGTCCTGGGCGCGGGCCGGCAGGGCGCAGGCCAGCAGGAACAGCGCGATGGCGAGGAAGCCGGCGCGAGGCCATCGCAAGCGCGTACCCATCTTCAGGCGCGAACGGCCGCTTCCAGGGCGTCCACGAACATGCCGGCCACGCTGAAGCCGGTCTGCTGGGTGATTTCCTGGAAGCAGGTGGGGCTGGTGACGTTCACCTCCGTGAGGTAGTCGCCGATCACGTCCAGGCCCACCAGCAGCAGGCCGCGGCGCATCAGCTCCGGCCCCAGGGTCGAGGCGATTTCCTGGTCGCGCACCGACAGGGGCCGCGCCACGCCGGTGCCGCCGGCGGCGAGGTTGCCGCGCGACTCGCCCTCGCGCGGAATGCGCGCCAGGCAGTGCGGCACGGGCTTGCCGCCGATGAGCAGCACGCGCTTGTCGCCGGCCGCGATCTCGGGAATGTAGCGCTGCGCCATGATGGTCCGCGCGCCAAGGTGCGTCAGCGTCTCGATAATGACGTTGCGGTTGGGATCGTCGCGCCGCACGCGGAATATCGACGCCCCGCCGTGGCCGTCCAGGGGTTTGAGCACCACGTCGCCGTGCCGGTCGATGAAGGCGTCGATTTCCGGCGCCAGGCGCGACACCAGGGTGGGCGCGGTGAACTGCGGGAACTGCGCGATGGCGAGCTTCTCGCTGTGGTCGCGGATGGCGCGCGGGTCGTTGAACACGCGCGCGCCTTGTTGGACGGCCAGTTCCAGCATCCAGGTGCTGGTGACGTACTCCATGTCGAAGGGCGGATCCTTCCTCATCAGCACGGCATCAAATTGAGTGAGAGGCTGCTCGGCTTCAGGATCGAGCTCATACCACCATTGGTCGCTGGCCGGCTCGAGCGTCAGCTTGCGCGACGCGCCGAACACCTTGCCGTCCTTGAGCACCACGCCGCCTTGCAGCAGGCAGTGCATTTCATGGCCGCGCTTGTCGCACTCCACCATGATGGCGTAGGTGGAGTCCTTGTAGGTCTTGAAGGTGTCGAGGGGATCGACGATAAAGGCGATTTTCATGCCGCGGACGCGGTGCGCTCCAATTCAATGGAAGCGGCGAGCAGCGCCAGCCGGGCCACGACCCCATAGCTGTAAAACCTGTTGGGCTGGGCGTCGGGCCCGCAGTTATGATCAGGCGTACTGCAGTCATTTTCAAACGCCAGCCGCTCGAAATGCATGCCCGGCGCGTTCAGGTTTTCGTCCGGCCCGCGCCCGGTGTGCACGCGGTAGAAGCCGCCCACCACGTAGCGGTCGATCATGTACACCACGGGCTCGGCCACGGCGTCGTTGAGGCGCTCGAAGGTGTGCACGCCTTCCTGCATGATGACGTTGTGCACCTGCAGGCCCTCCTTCACCACGGCCATCTTGTTGCGCTGCTTGCGGTTGAGGCCCACCACGTCGTCGGCGCTCTTGGCCGTCATCACGCCCATGCCGTAGGTGCCGGCGTCGGCCTTCACCACCACGTAGGGCTCGTCCTTGATGCCGTATTCCAGGTACTTGGCGCGGATCTGCGCGAGCAGCGCGTCCACGTTGGTGGCCAGGCACTCCTCGCCGGCGCGCTCCTGGAAGTTCACCTCGCCGCACACGGCGAAGTAGGGGTTCACCAGCCACGGGTCGATGGCGAGCAACTTGCCGAACTCGCGCGCCACGTCGTCGTAGGCGGCGAAGTGGTTGGACTTGCGGCGCACCGCCCAGCCGGCGTGCAGGGGCGGCAGCACGAATTGCTCGGGCAGGTCGCGCAGAATGTCCGGGATGCCGGAGGAGAGGTCGTTGTTGAGCAGGATGGTGCAGGGGTCGAAATCCGCGAGTCCCGCGCGCCGGCCGCGGCGCACCAGCGGCTCGAGCAGCAGCGATCCGGCCTCGGGCACCTCGATGGTGGTGGGCGCGGTGATTTCCGGGTTGAGCGTGCCGATGCGCACGTTCATGCCGGCCTGGCGCATGATGGTGGCGAGGCGCGCCACGTTCTTCAGGTAGAAGGTGTTGCGGGTGTGGTTCTCCGGGATGAGCAGCAGGTTGCGCGCGTCCGGGCAGACCTTGTCGATGGCCGTCATGGCCGCCTGCACGCACAACGGCTGGAAGGCCGGGTTGAGGTTGTTGAAGCCGCCGGGGAACAGGTTCATGTCCACGGGGGCCAGCTTGAAGCCCGAATTGCGCAGGTCCACCGAGCCATAGAAGGGCGGCGTGTGCTCCTGCCATTGCGTGCGGAACCAGTGCTCGATCTCGGTGGAGCCCTTGAGCAGGCGCGTTTCCAGGTCTTGCAGCGGGCCGGTGAGGGCGGTGGTGAGGTGCGGGATCATGTGAGGTCAGGCCTTTCGCAGGCGGTTGGCCGGCGCGGTCAGCGGCGGCCGGGGCGGGACAACGCAGCGGATGTGGGGCCGAAACGCAGTGTCCGCAAGATGCACCATTCTAGCCCAAGCCACATGGCCGCATGCACATTGCCGCATGGTTTCAGGGCTTTAGACGAGGTTTTGCGCCGGACAATGAAAAAGGGCGGCCGTGGCCGCCCTGGCTTGTTGGTTGCCGCGGTTATTTCTTCGCCGCGGGTGCGGCCGCCGAACTGGCCGGTTGGGCCGGCTCCTTGAAGCTGCCGCCCGACTGGTTGGCCATGAAAATAATGGCGCGCGTCAACTCGAAGTCGGACAGGTCGGAAGCCCCGCCCTTGGGCGGCATGGCGCCCTTGCCCTTGGTGGCAGTCGCGACCAGTTCCTTCAGGCCATGGGCGATGCGCGGGCCCCAGGCGCTCTTGTCGCCGATCTTGGGTGCGCCCGCGGCGCCCGTGCCGTGACAGGCCGAGCACACGTTCTTCACAATGTCTTCGCCGCTGCGCGCGCCGCCGGCGCCCGCGTCGCCCGAGGCCACGTTCACCTCGGCCACGGGTTTGATGCGCGCGGCCACGGTTTCGGCGGACACCTGGGCGCCGGATTCGCTCTTGTAGGAGTTGATGACGAACTGCGCCATCAGGATGAGGAACACCACCGGCACCACGAAGGCGAGAACGGTCACCGTCAGCAGTTGCTGCGGCGTCTTGATCATGGATTCGTGCGAGTGGTCTTCTTGCGCGGTGTTGTCGGCGCTCATGGCGGGCCTTCTATCGCTGTGGATTCAAGGATATGCAAAGTCGGCGATTATAGCCGAGGGGGCCTGGCCATGCAGAATGTTCCTGTGGGCCGACGCCATAAGACCTTGAATCATCGGGATTCCCGTATAATTCGGCGGGCACGCGCCCGTAGCTCAGCTGGATAGAGTACTGCCCTCCGAAGGCAGGGGTCGGACGTTCGAATCGTCTCGGGCGCGCCACTTCTTCTTCCCAAGCTCGACCAGTTCCAAATACTTGGACAGGGTCAAGCTCCCCCGGTTTTTCCAATTCGATACGTTCTGCTCGGTCACGCCTAGTGCGTCGGCTACGGCCTTCTGGCTGCCTGTCGCCTGGACCGCTTGCTGTATCGCCGCTTCGACCGCTTTCCTGGTGTCCATAGCTTTTCCTTGACAACTACAAATTTCTTGTAGTAAGTTCGCGTCACTACAAATTTCTTGTACTCAAGTAATTTGTAGTTTCAGGGAGGGTAGGGCATGGCTTATGGCACGTCAAGGCGGGTGTTTCCGACACCCGAGGAAAAGGCCCGCGCGGCGTTCGACGCGTGGTCAGCCCATCGGGTCGAGTGCCCTTCCTGCAAGTCCTTCCAGTTCCGCGCCTCGGACCTTGGCCGCTTGTGCCTGGAAGGTTCCAGGCGCTTCAAAACGGCATACGCGGACATTGAGGTCGCTCGGCGGGTGAACCCAGGGGCGAGGGTAGGGCGGTTGCTGGAGCGTTCGCAGTGAAGCGCTTAGAGGTCCCACTCGTCGAAGCTGCGCCGTTTCGGCTTCGGCTTTCTGAACACGAGCCACAGGACCAGCGCAACGCCGAGCAGCAGCACGTCGCCGGTCAGCACGCTCCAAAAAGTGTCCACGTCGAAGTGGACCGAGAAAGCGGGAATGTCGATGTTCATGCATCGATGATAGTGGCGCCGCGTGCGGCAGGTCCGGGAAAAAGCCGCATCGCTCAATCCATCGCAAATGGAGATACGCGGCGCGACGCACCCCGCCCCGCGCAGCGGGGTGGGCGGCGGCGCGCAGCGCTCCCCCCGTCCGGTAACACGGGGGGAAAGTCCCGGTGAGCAAGACGGCGATTGATTACCTGACCGTCACCTTCGCGGCGGTCCCTCATGAAGAGGTCCTTCGTGGCCTCTCGCTCATCACCACGGCCAAGGTGACGGCCTCTGACCTTCCGCACGGTGGCAACGGCTTCGAGCGTGCCATGCAAGTCCGGGTGTTCTCGGATCGGTTCTCGATGATGCCGCTCTGCCGCGTCTTTTGGGGCGGCGAGGCTCAGCGCGGCCGAATGATGATCGACATGACCGGCCAGTGCTGCGCGTCCATCGAGCGATGGGACGCCCTGCGCCTGTGGCTCGAAACACTGCCCGAGGTCCGCATCACGCGTTGCGACGTGGCGTGCGACGTGTACGAGGGCACGGTTGATGTTGACGACTGTGTGAGC
>DATNCF010000358.1:0-2162 GCA_035571675.1 Burkholderiales bacterium
CGCCACGAGCAGGACCTCGACCTGAAAGCCTTCGACGTCCGATTCGACAACTACTACCTCGAATCCAGCCTCTACACCTCGGGCAAGGTCGACGCCGTCGTGCAGCGGCTGCGCGAGGCCGGGAAGACCTACGAGCGGGACGGCGCGCTGTGGCTCAGGTCCACCGAGTATGGCGACGACAAGGATCGCGTCATGCGCAAGGGCGATGGCAGCTATACCTACTTCGTGCCCGACGTGGCCTATCACATCACCAAATGGGAGCGCGGCTTCACCAAGGTGGTCAACATCCAGGGCACCGACCACCACGGCACCATCGCGCGGGTGCGGGCCGGCCTGCAGGCGGCCGGCGCCGGCATTCCGCAGGGCTACCCCGACTACGTGCTGCACACCATGGTGCGCGTCATGCGCGGCGGCGAGGAAGTGAAGATTTCCAAGCGCGCCGGCAGCTACGTCACGCTGCGCGACCTGGTCGAGTGGACCAGCAAGGATGCGGTGCGCTTTTTCCTGCTGTCGCGCAAACCCGACACAGAATACGTGTTCGATATCGACCTGGCGCTGGCGCAGAACAACGACAACCCGGTGTACTACGTCCAGTACGCCCACGCCCGCATCTGTTCAGTGCTGGCGCTGTGGGGCGGCGACCCGGCTGCGCTGAAGAATGCCGACCTGTCGGCGCTGGAAAGCCCGCAGGCGCTGGCCCTGATGCTGCAACTGGCCAAATATCCCGAAATGCTGCGCGACGCTGCGCTGGATTTCGCTCCGCACGATGTCACCTTTTACCTGCGTGAACTGGCCGCCACCTACCATACTTACTATGATGCCGAGCGCATCCTGGTGGACGACGAGAAGCTGCGACATGCGCGGCTGGCTCTGGTCGCGGCCACGGCCCAGGTATTGCACAATGGATTGGCGGTGCTCGGCGTCGGTGCCCCGCGCAAGATGTAGCCGCAAGGCGGCAGGAATTCAAAGCAGTGAAAAACAGTCAGCGTGGTTCCGTTATTGTGGGCATCATCATCGGAGTGGTGCTGGGTCTGGCCGCCGCCCTGGCTGTCGCCGTCTACGTCACCAAGGTGCCGATTCCTTTCCTGAACCGGGGCCAGAGCCGGTCCGCCGAACAGGACGCCGCCGAGACACGCAAGAACCGCGACTGGGATCCGAACGCGCCCCTGTACGGCAAGAACCCGGCCAAGCCTCTGCCCCCGGCACCGGCTGTGGCCGCGCCGGCCACGCCGCCGGTGGCAACGATGCCGGTCCCCGTGATACCCGAGCGATCGCCGGCGCCGGGCGCGAAATCCGGCAAGGCTCCCGCGGCAGACGCACTGGGCGATTTGGCCTCCGCGCGCTCCGCCGCGCCCTCGACCGGCACTGACCCGTTCTTCTATTTCGTCCAGGCCGGCGCCTTCCGCACCGCCGAGGACGCGGAGTCCCAGCGGGCCAAACTCTCGCTGATGGGCGTCGAGGCCAAGGTGACAGAGCGCGAGCAGTCGGGCCGCCAGGTGTTCCGGGTGCGGGTGGGGCCTTTCGACAAGAAGGAAGACGCCGATCGCCAGAAAGAAAAACTGGAGGCCGGCGGGGTCGAGACCGCGCTGGTGCGCGTCCAGCGCTGACGCTGACGTGGGCAGGAACCTTCCGGCTGAGCCAGCGTCTGACCTGTGCAGCAAAGGAGTCAATTGAGATGAATCGACGAGAATTTTCGGCGGGCGCGGCCAGCCTTTTGGCCGGGGCCGCACTGGGGTTTCCTGGTGCCGCCTTCGCCCAGGCAAAGAAGCCCGAGAACGGGACCGATTACCAGACGCTGGGCAAGATCGTCAATGGTGACGTCCCGCCCGGCAAGGTGGAAGTGATCGAATTCTTCTGGTACAGCTGCCCGCATTGCAATGCGTTCGAACCCAAGCTCGACGCATGGGTGAAGAAGCTGCCGCCAGACGTGGTCCTCAAGCGCGTTCCGGTGGCTTTCCGCGATGACTTCGTGCCGCAGCAGCGCCTTTACTACACGCTGGAAGCCATGGGCAAGGTGGACGAGTTGCATGCCAAAGTCTTCCGCGCCATCCACACGGAACGGCAGGCGATCAACCGCGAGGATCTGATCGTCGAATGGGTCGGCAAGCAGGGGCTGGACCAAGCCAAGTTCAAGGAGCTGTACAACTCCTTCTCGGTCGCCA
>DATNCF010000359.1:0-2873 GCA_035571675.1 Burkholderiales bacterium
GGCTGATGACGTGCAAAATGCACGACGTTTTCATCGTCATCAGCGACGGCGGGTATGGCGAACACGTTGCGCGGACGGTGTACGCCGCCAGCGAAGACGACGCGCGCCAAACACACCAGGAAAACTACGCCGACGAGCCCATCGTGGCGGTTCACCAATGAAACCATCCCGCCCCGTCACTTCCGGCGGCGTGCGAGGTCACACCGTTCGTGTGCATGAGGAAGATCGCCAAGGCCGCCCCGCGCGGGCACAGCAGCCGCACTCCCGACCAGATATGGCCGTATGGCGTACCCGCTGCCATCGACTTTCAGAAGTGCGACTGGGACAACGACGTCGGCACTCAAACCGGGCCGGGCAGGCGCCGCGACCGTAGCGGCCAGCGAGCTGCTCAAGGGGATCGTGTAACCCTCAGACCACCCTAAAGTGACTGAGGCCCAACGAGTCTCGGCAGATGTTCACAAAAGGAACACGCATGAAGAAAGTAATCACCACCGCCCTGATGGGCGGCGTCGCAGCGGCGGCTGTCGCAGCGGCATTGGGCGGGGCAGGGGCGGCTAACGCCTCCTGCGCCTCACTCAACGGCCAGTCCATCGGCGCGGGCTGCACCACCGGTACCGGTGGCTTCTCGCTGGCGCTGGGTCCGGCGGCGGCAACCGCAGCCGGTCCAGGCAACATCGCCATCGCCGTCGGTAACCCTGGCTTCAACCGGTTCTACGGCACCAACGTCCCGACTCAGGCGTTGGCTGACGGCGGCACCGGCAACGTGGCCGTCGCGCTTGGTGACGGCAGCAACGCGGGCTCACCGGGCAACCACAACACCGCCTTCGTCCTGGGGCAGGGCAGCAACGCCTTCGCCTACGGCGGCAACAACGGCAACATTCCGCAGCCGGGCAATCACAACACCTCGATCACGGTGGCCAACGGTGGCGAGGCCGGAGCGGTGGGCAAACACAAGCTCTCCACCGCCTTCAGCAGTGGTCGGCACCTGAACAACGGGCTGGGTGGCTAATGAAGCGCCACGTCATCGGCGGCATGAGCGTGCTCGCCGCACTTGTGTCAGTTGGGATTCCGATCGCCTCTGCTGATCCCGGTGATCGCTGCGAGAGCAAGTGGAACACCATGTACACCGTGCCCATCGGCGTGCGTACAACCTGCTACCACCCCGACGGCAGCTACAAGGTGTGCTCGTCACTCGGGACGGACGGCAACGGGCCGGGGACATGCTGGGACTACCCGGCTCCCCCGCAGATGAACGGACAGCCTACGTTCAGCCCGCCTGTGCCGGGCATGCCGCCTCCACCACCACCAGCCGAATAACCGCCCTGGCGGGCGGTAACGGCCACGCCCACGTGGGGCACGACAGGTTCACCCGGTCCTACCGCAAGTAGGCCGGGGTGATCGTCGCGGCCTCTTGGCAGGCAGGCGCCTCGACGGGCATATGGCCAGGTTCGCCTTCGAGGCGCCTGTCAGGACGATTCGCGGCCCGTGTACGTACGCAGCACGCCGGTGACAACGCTTTCCGCAATGTTTGCGGAAGCGTTGCATGCGTTTGCCCTCGGCCTGCCCGGTGCCGTCTCACCGTGCGCCAGCGAACACCAGTGTTCAACGTCGAACACCGGCACACGCCCGCCGCCGACGGCACGCCATCCAGCCACAGCAAACACACTGTGCGGCAACCACTTTCGCATGCAGCCGCCCTCCCCACACCCGAATATGCCTCTGACCAGGGGGGTTGGGATCTCCACACCGATCGCGAACCCGGCTGCTCGGCACCTTGGGTTGTCGGGGCTGACCTCGTCAGGTCCGTCGGAAGAGCGCCGATCCTCGATCAGCTTAGGCGTTTAGGGATCGTTGTCGCCGTCGCGCAGGTCGTTGTCGCCCTCATCGGCGCGAATGCTCGTCAAGAAGCCACGCACCACAGCGACAGCCGTTATCACAGCCACCACGAGCGTCGCAATGAACAACGGAAGCCAGACCGGACGATGGTGGTCGGCATGCCAAGCAATCACGGCGAACAACAGGATCGTGACAAACAGCACGATGTCGCGCCAGTGGCCTTCCTCGGTGAAATATCTGGTCCTACTCTGAAACTCCCGACTCTTCTCTTGCGCCACGAGGAGGGCGTCGACGTGCTCTCCGATCATTCGCTTGAGCGCGGCTCGACGGGCTACCTCGGCTTCCGGAAGCTGCTGCAGCAGTTCCAGCTCCGATGTGATGACGGCTCGCAAGTCCGCAACACTCGAATTCCCTTTGCCCGCCATGCCGCCGAGCAGGAGGCCACCGGCTAGCGGTGCTGCCCCTACCGCGAGTGCCCCCAGACCAGTCATGGATCATTTCCCTTCAGTCACCCGATTAGCCCGCACCCAGTGTGTCAGGGGTTCACAGCTGGAGGAACAAACGGTGAGATCTCGCCGGGCTTCCGGCCCATCGGCAACGCTGTCAGAATTAGAACCGTCAGGAGGCAGCGATGAAAGTCACCAAGCACGGCATGGGCGGCTACCGGACTGGTGACCACCCCTCGCGGACCGGCTGACCACCCCAGTATCAGGCGTACAAGAGCCTCGTCGAAGCCGCTGCGGTCGCGCCGCTGCGGCCTCAGTCGCTCTTGGCCCGTCCGTGATCGATGCCAGCTACTACATACCGGTCGGCGACCCGCAGAGCGACGCTGCTCACTGGGGCAGCTTGGCGGCGAGGACCTCAGCAGGGAGGATCTCTGGTGGCCCGTCCAGGAGTCGTTCTGCATTGGCCAGTAGGGACGAGGCGATCGCGCCCTCCAGGTGCTCCTGACGCTCAGCGTCGGACGGAAACGCATCGACGATCCAGAAGGTGGTCGTGTCGGTGCGCAGCGCGAACCAGGCGATGGTGCCCTGCTC
>DATNCF010000360.1:0-4197 GCA_035571675.1 Burkholderiales bacterium
CCCGCCGCGCCCAGGCTGTCGGTGATCCAGCGCGTCACTTCCACGCTGCCAAGCAGGTAGCGCCGCGCGCCCGATACCACGTCGCCCTTGCGTATGCCCACGCTCTGGTAGGCGTAGCCGCGCAGGTCGGTGTCGCCGCCCATGCGGAATAGCAGCGCCTGGGGCACTCCGGTGCGCGAGGACGACAGCACCGCGCCGCCCTCGGCGCGCAGCGACAGGTCCAGCTTGTCCATCAAGGGCTGCAGCCACTGCGAGCGCACGATGACGCGCGCCAGGCTGCGCGTCGCGACCGCGCCCGGCGCCACGCCGGCCACGGCCTGCAGCGCGCCGCCGCGGGTGGGGGCGAGCAGGTCGTCGTAGCTGCGCCAGGTGCGCCCATATTCGAACAGCGTGGCATGGCTGCGCGCCGTCAGTTCGCCCGAGGGCGTGGCGCGCTCGTGGATGTCCTGCACGCCCCACTCGACCTGTTTGCGCTCTTCCAGGCTGCGTATGCGTCCGGAGAACGTGAGGTCATCGGTGGCCAGCTGCTGCACGTCGGTGTGCTTGTACTCGGCGCCCAGCGAGCGCACCCAGCCGCCGCCGGTCTCGGGCAGTTCGAAGGTCGTGGAGGCCGACTGCTGCAACGCATCCACGCGCAAGTCGTTGCGCCAGCGCAGGCCGCTTCCAAACAGGTTCTGGTCGCGCCAGGAAGCGCTGGCGGTGATTTTAGCGTTGGTGCTGTAGCCGCCGCCCAGTTCGAGTTGCCGCGGCGGCGCCTCGATGACGCGCACCTTCACCGGTGCAATGCCGTCCTTGGCCGCGTCGCTGTCCAGCTCGATCTGGGCGCTGGCAAAATAGCCGCTGGCCGTGAGGCGGCGCTGGAAGCGCGTGATCTTTTCGCGGTCCCAGTCGTCGCCGTAGCGGAAGGCGGCGAAGTTGCGCACCCGCGCCGGCTCGTAGCGCGCGAGGCCCTGCACGTCAATGGCGCCGAAGCGCAGCTTGGGCCCGCTGTCGATGCGCAGGCCGAGGCTCGCCGACGCGGCGGGCGGATTGATTTCGGCGCGGCTGTCTGTCACGCGTGGGGTGGGGTAGTCGCGCTGCGACAGCAGTTCCAGGGCGCCGCGCTTGGCGCGGTCCCAGTCTTCCTGGCGGAACGGCTTGCCCTCGCGCAGCTTCCAGCCGCCTCGCAGCGCCTTGAGCCGCTCGTCACGGCTGGGATCGGTATCGATGTCGCCGCGCAAATCGATGGCAAAGGCGCCGATGTGGGTGCGCGGCCCCGGCTGGGCCGAGAGCGTGACGACCTGGGTGCCGTCCGGCGCGGCTTTGAGCGCGCTCTCCACCACCGGCGAGAAGTAGCCCTCGGTGGCGAGCGCTGCGCGGACTTCGTCCGCGGCCTCACGTGCCAGGCGCGACAGCAGTTCGGATGTCACCGCGTCGCTGTTGCGCCAGCGGTAAAGGTCCACGTTATTGCGTATCAGCGCCCGCAGCTCGCCGGGCGCGACCAACTCGATGCGAAAGCGCACCGGCTTGTCGCTGTCCGCGTCGTCGGGGTCGTCGGTGGGTCGGGCCTGCGCCGGGGCAGAGGGCGCGGCGTTGTTCTGCGCCATCGCGGCGGCCTGCCACAGGGCGCCGGCCCCTGCCAGGATAAAAAGGAGTAGGCGCTGCGCGAGGCTCATTCCTTACTGTAAAAGGTGCAGCCGTCGAACAATCGCCGCGCGGTGCGGTAAAAAGAACCACGCTCGGCATGCCAGCCGGACGTGCGTTTTTCCACCAGGGCGTCCACGGTGAGCACGCCCGAGGGCATGCCCAGCCGCAGCGGTTGGTCCCCGGCCCGTTTGACGCCGCCGGCCGTGTCCAATTGAACCATCGCACGCCCGGCCAGCGTGCCGGGAATGCGCGCCGCCACGGCGGTGCACAGCGAAATGGTCAGCGGCAGGGCGCGGTGGGCCTGGCCGCTGGCGATGACGCGCACGGTGAGGTCGACCGCGGAGGCGGGCAGCGCTTGTCCGGACAGCGTTTTTGATTGCTGGGGCGGCGATACCAGCGCGAAAAAGGGCGCCACCTTTTTTTCGCGCGCTTCCGCGGCGGTGGCGGCGATGCCCATGGCCACCGAACCGGCGGCGCGCACGGCGGCAATGCGCTCGAGCAGAGCGGGGTCGCCCTCGATGTCAGCCGGCAGTTCGTTGCCCGCGAGGCCCAGGCTGGGCGCGGCTACGAACACGCAGGCATTGGCCGCGTCCACCAGCGAGGCCTCCACGCGGCCCACGCCGGGTACCTCCAGCCACTGGACCTCGGCACCAGAAGGCAGCAGCTTGCCCGTGGTCGCGCCGCCCGGCTCCAGAAAATCCAGGCGGATGGGGGCGCCAGAACCGGCCACGCCGGGGATTTCCAGGTGGCCTTCTTCCAGCGGCACGCCGTTGCGCACTCCGAACGTGGCGACGATGACTTTCTGCGTATTGGTGTTGAAAATGCGGACACGGGCTTCACCGTCGGAGGCGGGTACCATGCCGCGCAGCACGGCAAAGGGCCCCACCGCCGAGGACATGTTGCCGCAATTGATGCCATAGTCCACGCGCGCGCGGTCCACCTCCACTTGCGCGAAAGTGTAGTCAACGTCCGCGTCGCTGCGCGAGGAGGACCCGACCACGCACACTTTGGACAGCGACGTGGTGCCGCCCCCCATGCCGTTCAACTGCCGGCCGTTCGGATCAGGGCTGCCCATGGCGGACAGGAAAATGGCGTCCCATTGGGCGCGGTCGGCGGGCAGGTCAGAGGCGCGGAACATCAGCGCCTTGCTGGTGCCGCCGCGCATGAACATGGCGGGCAGGCTGTGGAGGCTCATGGGATTTCGAACAATGCGCGGAACAATGCGGCGGAAGAATGGGCAGGAAAAATTCGGGATGGGAAGGTATGTTGGCCGGGAAGACCTAAACCCGGCCGGCGGCGCTAGGCTATGATGATGCCAGACTTTGCATGGCGCTACCGCACCCGAGAAAGCGCGGCTACACTGTCACGGTACAGCGACACCTCGTCATGAATTCCACCCCGGACAACGGGATCGACTCCGCGCCGGCACCCTCGGGCAACCGAGGCCGCCGCATACCGCGCTGGCCTCTGGTCGTTCTCGGTGTCGTTCTGCTGCTGCTGGCGCTGTGGTCGGCGGCGGGTTTCTGGCTGGTTCCAGAACTGATCCGCCGGGAACTGCCGCGCATGGTCGAAGAGCAGCTCCACCACCGTGCCCGCATCGGCGAAGTCCGCTTCAATCCATTCAACCTGCGCCTTCGCGCCAGTGAATTCACAATCGAGGATAACGCCGGCCAGCGCTTGCTGGGCTTCGGCGCGGCCGACATCGACCTGGCCTGGAGCTCGCTGCCCAGGCGCGGCCTGGTGTTGTCGGACGTGCGCCTGGTGCAACCCTTCGTCAACGTGGTGGTGGACAAGGACGGCAAGCTCAACCTCGCGAGCCTCGCTCCGGCGGCGACCGGGAAGCCGGAACAACCCGCCGGCGGACTGCTGCGCTTCGACATTGCCCACGTGGAAATCGAGCGCGGCCGCATCGCTTTCGAAGACCGCCGCGGCGGCTACCGCAACAGCCTCGATGACCTGGCGCTCAAACTCCAGAACCTCACCACCCTGGGCAAGGAGAAGGGCGACTACAGCCTGAGCGCGCAGACGCCTGGGGGCGCCAAGCTGCGCTGGAAGGGCGACCTGACGCTCGATCCGCTGGTGGCTTCGGGTACCCTCTCTCTGGATGGCATCGCGCTGCCCGAGTTGAAACCCTACCTTGCGCAACTCACGCAGGTAAACCTGGCGTCCGGCAAGGCTGAAGCCGAGTTGCCCTACACACTGGAATTGCCCGGCGGCGAACCGCGCTTCAGCCTGGCCCGCGCGCGTCTCGCGATTCATGACCTTTCCCTGGCCAGCCCCGCCGGCGCGCCGCTGGTTTCGGCCAGTCAGATCGCTTTGGACGGCGTGGATTTCGCGCTCAAGGACAAGCGCCTCGGCGCCAAGTCGCTGCTGTTGGCGGACTTGAAAATCTCGGTGGCGCGGGACGCGGCCGGGGCGCTGGATGTGGTGCAGTGGCTGGCGCCTCCCGGCGGTGCTGCCGCCACCAGCAAGCCAACTCCGGACAGCGCTGTCCCGGCCGGCAAGTCCTCGGCCGGCGAAACCAAATCCGGCAAGGGCGATGCCAAGGCGGCGGGCGCGGCGGGCGGGGCG
>DATNCF010000361.1:0-6982 GCA_035571675.1 Burkholderiales bacterium
GGGCGAGTCCGAGAGGCGCGCCGCCCCCACGCCCGCGCGTTAGAACAGAATAGACATTCTGTTTTATACTGACCCTCGGCGGACACAAGGGGACAGGCATGGCCAAAGGGGGGACGGGCATTGCCAAGGGAAGGAAGGGCGAGCTCAGCCGCAACCGGCTGCTCGACGTTGCCGAACGCGTGTTCCTCGAGCGCGGCCACGCCGCCGCCAGCATGCAGGACATCGCGCGCGCGGCGGGAACCACCATCGGCGGCATCTACTTCCACTTCCGCGCGCGCGACGAACTGGTGGTGGCGGTGATGGAGCGCAGCATGCGCGCGGTGTGGACCCGCGTGGCCGAGGCGGTGGCCGCGCTGCCGGACGACGCCGGCTACCGGCAGCGCATCCGCGCCGCCGTGGAGGCGCACATCAGCGCCGTGATCGAGCTCGGCCACCTGACCGCCTACGTGGGCTACATCAAGGCCACCACCCCCGGCGGCGACTGGAGCAGCTACGATGCCACCCGCGACGGCTTCCGCGCCTTCTGGAGGAACCTGATCATCGCGGCGCAGAAGGCGGGGGTGATGCGGGCCGATGCCGATCCCACGCTGATGGTGTTTTTCTGCTTCGGGGCGCTGAGCTGGGTGCGTGAGTGGTACAACCCACGGCGCCGGTCGGTGCGCCGCATCGCCGACGATTTCACCGGCTACCTGCTGGAAAGCGTGGCGGCCGAGGACCCGGCGGCGGGCGGCGCCGTGGCGCTGCCCTTGGGACTGCGGGCAGCCCCGCGCGCGGCGAAATCGCGCGCCACGCCGGCGCGACGCAGGTAAGACGCCCGCCTTACGCCGCAAGGCGACCGCCTTAGGCCCCAAGGCCCCCCTTACCCGCCAAGGCGTCGGTAATAGGCCGACCGGACCAGCGCTCCGCCGCCAACCTCTATACCGGTCTTGCTATAACTAGCGCATGCCAAATCCGGCATGGCCTCGGGAGGGCATTGACGGAGTCTTGCTTTGCGCACCACCCACCGCGGTACCTCCCAGGGCGCCCACGGCCCCCACGGTAACCTTGGCCTCCCTGAAGAAGACAGGGTTCGCCCCGCCCCCGCCAGGGAGGAGATCGAGTCCGGGCCGGTGGCCTGGCGCCTGAAGGCGCGCCTCGCCTTGGCGGTGAATGAGTTGCTGGAAACACGCAGGCTCAAGCAGCGCGAGGCGGCGGTGTTGCTGGGCGTGCCGCAGCCGCGCGTATCGGCGCTACGCAATTACCGCCTGGACCGATTTTCCGTGGAGCGCCTCATGGAGTTCCTCACCTCGCTCGGCCAGGACGTGGACATCATGATCCACCCCCAGCGGCGGCACGGCAGCGTGCATGCGACCGCCGCGCCGGGGCGGGTGTCGGTGCAAAAAGGGGGCTAGTCAGAGGGGCTGGCAGGATAGGGGCGGCGGGCCGGAGACAGCCGAAGAAGCAGGAGAGCGAAATGGACCAGTACGAGAACGGCGGCGGAAACCCGGTGGAAGGCGAGGGCGGACGGGCCAGGTTGCTGGGCGTTCCCACGGACCAGTTGGCCACCCAGATCGTCAGCCAGGTGCTGCTGCGCAAGTCGGGCCTGGCGAAGTTCGACGAGATCGTGGCCCGCACCATCGACATGCTGCGCGAGGATTTCCACACCGAACTGGCGGCGGCCCAGGCCGTGCGCCACCGGCTGGAGTCGGAGAACTCGGTGCTGCACTCGCGCCTGTCGGCATCGCACTCGCAACTGCAGGTGCTGTTCGACGAGGACATTGCGCGGCTGAAGGCGGTGCACGCCCTGGCGCTCGGCAAGGCGCAGGCCGAAGCCGCCGCCGCGCGCGCGCTCATGCAGTCTGAGCTGTCGCGCTTGCAATCGGAGCACACCGCGGAACTCGCCCGGGTAAACGCCGAGCAGGCGCGGCTGCAGTCCGAGCACGCCACGGCAGTGTCGCGCCTGCAGGCCGAGGCCGGGCGGGCGCAGTCGGAGCACGCGGCGGCGCTGGCGCGGCTGCAGGCGGAGCACGCGGCCATGGCCGGGCGCATGCAAGGCGAGCACGGCGTGGCGACCGGCCGCATGCAGGCCGAGCACCATGCCGCGATTTCGCGGCTGAAATCCGAGCACACGGCGGCCCTGGAGCGGCTGGGCGCGGAGCGCGCGGCGACCGAAGCCACGCTGTGTTCGGAGCGCGACGCGGCGCGGCGCGCGCTGCAGGACGAGCAGGCGGCCAACGCGGTGCTGCGCGACAAACTGCGCGCGCTCGAGGCCGCCTACCAGCGCGACCAGCACCGCATCGCGGACAGCGAAAGGGGCTGCCGCGACGCGACTGAAGTGGCGTCGCGGTTGAAGGCGGAACTGGCCGAGACGCGGCGAGACATGGAAGAACTGCGCCGCGCCCACGAGGCGGTGTGCGCCAAGCGCAACGAGCTCGAGGAGGACAAGCACAACCGCGACCACTGGACTCCGGAGCAAAGCATCGAGGAATATCTCGACGTGTGCGAGGCGCAGTTGCAGGACGCGCTGCATCGCCTGGCCGGGCTGGAGAGCGAGAAGGCGCGGCGCGAACAACTGGACCGGGAACGTCCGGTGGAGCAATGGCTACGCGAGCTGCAGGCGCGCCTGGACACGGCCGAGCGGCGCGGGCGCGAATTGGAGGCCGAACTCGGCCGCCGCGACCAATGGACGGAGGGGCTCTCCATCGAGGAACTGCTCGAGGAGCGCGACACGCGCGCCAAGGCGCTGGAGCGGCGGGTGCGCGAACTGGAGGCCGAGAAGCGGCAGCGCGACCGCTGGTCGGGAAACCTCTCCATCGAACAGGTGCTGAAGGAGCGCGACGCCGCGCTGGCGGCGGCCGTGCTGCGTTGCGACCAGCTCGCGCAAGGCGCCTTGGCGCTGGAGGCGGACGCCGCCGCATGGCGCGCCCAGGCCAGCGCGCAGAACGAGGATTTCATGGGCGCGGTGCGGCACGAGGCGCATGTGCTGCGACAGGGACCCGATGCGGCGCGCTTCCAGGCCGGCAGCGTGGAGGAGTGGCTGTTCCTCATGTCGCACCTGTGCACCAAGGCGGCGCGCGCGGCCCGCGTCGAGGATCGACGGGACTGCCTGAGCCACGTGGTGCGCTGCGCGGCCGCCTGCCTGAACTGGCATGCCCGCATGGCGGCGCCGGCGGCCGCCGCCGCGGTCGCCACGAGTTGAACGAGCCTATGCATGACGTGCATGCCCTGTATGAGGGCAATGCAGTTCTCCACTGAGCGGCGAAGCCGCATCATGACGCCTGTATCAATCCGTCGAAACAGGCATCATGAACACCGGCGTTGCAAAAACATCAAGGGCGTCGTCCACGGCATCACGCGCCGCCGCGTGCCTCCTGGCGTTCGCCGCTCTGTTCGGAGCGGCCGGCCCGGCCATGGCCGATGCCAGTTGCGGGGCGGACACCATCGGCCTGGATACGCAGTCGTGGCCTTTTCTCGAAGCGGCGCTGGAGCAATCGGCCGCGGCGCACGCCGGCCAGGACGGGCCGAATTGCGCCCCTCCGGCCACGGTAACCAAGTTGCGCATTGAAGCCGCGGATCGGGCGTCCTCCCAGGTGGCCAAGATCAGCAAGCAGGTCAACCTGTGCGACGCACGGATCAGTGAAACCCGCTGCGGCCGAAACGAACTGCTTGAGCGTGTGGTGCCGGTGAGCGAGGCCGGTCCGCAGGCACCTGACCGGGACCTTAGGCGGGTACAGTTCCAGCGCTAATACTCAACACGCGCTCCGGCACCCTCACGGGGGCCTCACACTGGCGTGTGGTCGGCGAGGAACTGCTCCAGTTCGGCCTTGGCCGCCGCGTTGTATCGCGGCTCTTTCCATTTCTCGATGAACCGGGCATTGGGCGCCAGCGCCGCCACGTCGCGCGAGGTTTCCATGGGGTGGTATTCGTCGTCACCGGCAAGCACCAAGAGCGGCGTCCGGCAGGCGGCAGTGAATTCGCGCGACACGGTGAACAGGAAATCGCCGCCGTACATGTTCTGACGGAAGGAAGCCCAGTCGACGTCCTTCACCTCGGGACGCCTGGGCTTGAGCTCTTTCGCCCAGTCATCGAACATGGCCGTGAACACCCGGCGGTTGGCGCCGCTTTTTTCCACGCCGATGGTCTGGAACAGCACGGCCGACGCGACGCGCCCGGGAGCGGCCTTGACGAGCGCCATGGTGAACGAGCCGCCGATGCACATGCCGCCGGCGTGAAAGCGCCCCACTCCGAGGTGATCAAGCAGGGCAAGCTGGTCGGCCGTGTAGTCGGCCCAACCGTCGGTGGCCCGAATGGGGGCGCGCGAACGGCCGGCGTTGCGCTGGTCCATGACGATGACGCGGTAGCGCGGCGCGAGCTGCTCGATGGGGCTCCACGGGCAGCGCTTCCAGAACGGCACGTCCGAGCGCATGCCGCCGGGCGCGATGAGCAGGATGGGGAAGCCCTGGCCGTGTTCCTCGTAGTACAGCTCGATGTCGCCGCCGCTGCGGTCACGACGCTTGAATAGGGGCAACGGTGTTCTCCTCGCGTAGTTCCCAGTATAGCGGCAGTTATGCACAGTCTTTCCACCGTCTGGACACAGGGTTCGGCCCGCGCGGCGGGTTACACCGACTTTTTCACCGGCGGCGCACAGGATATCCACAGGTTTTGCCTTGAGTGGCGAGCCGGATCGTGCTTTGTTCAACCTGCATGCACAGGCTCGTCACAGCTTGTCCACCGGGTTTGGCGCTACAGGTCGCCCGCAACGAGCGCCCGCTCGGCCTGGTCCCGGGCTTCGTCCTCGGCATCGCGCAGCGCCTGGCGCCGCAGGTGGGAGAGGGCGGTGGTAATGGCTTCCAGGGCAAAGCGCTCGCCCCGGCAGGCCGGATCGAGGTTGCCCATCATGCGGGCCAAGTGACCGGGCACCTCGGCGGACAGGGCATTGACGCCCTCCAGCCGCCCATCCCACCACAGGGCATCGGCCAGCTTTTCCGCCGTCAGGCGCCGGGTTTCGCGCTGCAGCAGCGTTTCTTCGGCGCGCGAATACGCGCGGAAATCCTCGTCGCCATGCAGCCGGTCGAATCGGCCACCCACTGACTCGGCTGCGTATCTCAATGCAGTTCTCATGATGCCTCCGGACATATCCCTGGAGGCATAATTAAACAACAATAAAACACAAAAGTCAACCTAATGTTTAATTAAGCTCCATTCAAGCCCGGCACAACCCAATGCGGCGCAACAAACGGGGGAAGCGCGGAAACCCGCGCGCTGAAATGCGACCGGGAGTCTGGTCACCCGGCAGGTTGGGTCAACGGGGCCGGATTTTAGCCACGCACCCACCGTATGTACTTACGTGGGTGATCGAAAAAGCTTCTTAAGTTATCCGCTGTTTTTCGCGGAATTTTTGCACCAGCTCCTCGATGTTCCGCTCCCAGGCGGCGTACTGCCTGGGATCCTTGGGCGCGACCAGGGTGTCGCGCAGCCAGGTGGGGATGTTGTCATACATGCTGCGCAGGTCGCTGGTCTTGCGCTTGATGTACTCCTGCAGCATGGGCGGCAGGGACTGGAAATTCTCCATGTGCGAGGACACCGCGGCGTTCTTGCGGTCGCGCGGGCTCTTGGGCGCCATGCCCGCTTCCTGCAGATACTCGTCCACGGTCAGCCCGAACAGCCGCGCCAGCGCGGGCATGCGGCCGGCGGGAACCCCCCGCGCCAGCCAGTTGGTGACGTTCTGGACGTTTTCCAGCTTCAGCGCCTCGGAGATTCCGGCGCGCGTGAAGCTGCGATCCCCCAGGCGGCGCGCCAGGGGAAGTGCACTTTGGTGAACGGGTTTTTGGCGATGAGCCATCTCCTTCAGTGTAATCAATTGAATTTTAAAGTGTTAAACATATTGTTTGACTTAGGGTGCAACAATATGTTTAATTAGGGCTGCGGAATCCCCGTTCGTACCTCGGCCAATGCGTCGGATGAAGGCCCGCGTAAGCCCGTTGAAAGGATCAAACAATGAACGTTTTTACAGCGCCCCAGACAGGAGCCGCGGCAGGCGCGCACCCTGCTCAGGAATTCGATAGCGAAGAGATCGTGCCGGATGCGGAATGGGGCGACCCCCTGGAGGGCGAATCCCTGGCTCCGACCGCCCGCCCCGGTTTCAGGCGGACCACCTACGGCCTCGGCGCCGCCGAACGCGGCCGGGCACGGTTGCTGATCGAGCGCCTGCTGGGCGTTCGCGTGGGCCCCATGGCCGGCTTGCGCCGCCTGGCCCGCATCGTTGCGCGCGGCCGCGGCGGCGCCGTGCCGATCGACCGCCTGGAGCAGGTGTGGCTGGTGCGGCGCTTCGTGGAGGAGGGGGCGGCCGAACTGGAGGCCGCCGAGGAATGGGAGGGCGGCCCCGACCTACGCAACCGCCCGATGCAGCCGCTCAAGCCCCCCGGCATCGCCATGCAAGACGCCGTGCAGCGCGCCCGCGCCTACCACGCCATTCCCGGCTGGTACGAGCGTTACGGCAAGGTGGGCTTGCACGCGCAGACCGAGGGCAAAGTGGACGCGAACGGGGAGGCGGCCTGATGGGCGTAGTAAGGCGGTTGAAACAGGAGACCGAAGGCAGCCTGTCGGCGCAATTCGGCACGCCGGAACGGGTGGAGTGGCACCTGCAGAACTGGCGCGACTGGAAGCGCACGGCGCGCAAGCAGGGTGCCTGGGGCCACGTGGCGGTCGGACTGTCGAGCGGGGGTTCCTCCATGGACTTCGACGAAATGGTGGAGGAATCGGATCGGCGGGTGGCCGGCATCGTGGATACGCTCATCAACGATCTTGTCCCGGTGCAGACGGCGGCCATACACCATGGCTATCTCGCCGCCGTGTTCCGGTTCCCGCGCGCCACCTTTCAGGCCTGCCTGGCGGATGCCAAACGGGAACTCGGAAAGGGGCTGGGGAAGCGCGGCGTGTATTGAGGGCCGGGTCTGACCGCTTCAATAGGTCTTGTACGGCAGGAATTTTCCGGACAGGACCA
>DATNCF010000362.1:0-6653 GCA_035571675.1 Burkholderiales bacterium
CCCTGTCGCTGAAGGTGGCCGGCTGGTCGACCGCGATCAACCTGCTGCTGGGTGTCGCGGCGGGGTTCGTGCTGGCGCGCTGGCGTTTCCCCGGGCGCGAACTGCTCGACGCGGTGCTGACGCTGCCGATGGTGTTGCCGCCCACCGTGCTGGGTTACTACCTGCTGGTGCTGGTGGGCAGGCATGGTTGGCTGGGGAGCTGGCTGTACGACGCGTTCGGCATCAACCTCATTTTCACCTGGCAGGGCGCGGTGATCGCCGCCGCCGTGGTGGCCTTTCCGCTGGTGATGAAGTCGGCGCGCGCCGCCTTCGAGGGCGTGGACACGCAACTGGAGAACGCCGCGCGCGTGCTCGGCCTGCCCGAGCGCTGGGTGTTCTTCCGCGTCACCCTGCCCATGGCCTGGCGCGGCATTCTCGCCGGCGTGCTGCTGGCGGCGGCGCGTTCCATGGGCGAGTTCGGCGCCACGCTCATGGTGGCGGGCAGCATACCGGGCAGGACACAGACTTTGTCCATTGCGATTTATGAAGCCGTGCAGGCTGGGCGCGACAGCGACGCAAATGTCATGGTGGGCGTGATTTCCCTGGCCTGCGTCGTGGTGCTGCTCGTGGCCGGCCGGCTGGCGCCGCAGAGGAACGCGCCATGATGTTCGATGTGGACATCGACAAGGCCGTGCACAGCCGTGAGCGCAGCTTCAGGCTGAATGTGCGCTTCAGGTCGGAAGCGCGGCGCACTGTCATCTACGGCCCTTCGGGCGCGGGCAAGACGCTGACCCTGCAGGCCATCACCGGATTGCTCACCCCCGACGCCGGAAGCATTGCCTTCGGCGACGAAGTGCTGTTCGACACCGCCGCAAGGGTCAATATTCCGGCACGCGCGCGCCACTTCGGCTACGTGTTCCAGGACTATGCGCTGTTTCCGCATCTCAACGTGCGCCAGAACATCGCCTTCGGACTGGCGCATGGCCCCCTCAATCCTTCGCCCGACGTCCAGCATGAGGCCGCGGAACGCTGGCTATCCACATTCGAACTGACGGAAGTTGCCGGGCAGCGCCCTCATCAGCTTTCGGGCGGTCAGCGCCAGCGCACCGCCCTGGCGCGCGCGCTGGTCAACTCGCCGCGCGCCCTGTTGCTGGACGAGCCCTTCTCGGCCCTCGATCCCGGGCTGCGCCAACGCATGCGCGGCGAACTCGACGACCTGTTGGGCCGCATCGGCGTTCCCATGCTCATGATCACCCATGACCGCGAGGACCTGGAGCGCTTCGGGGAAGCGCGTATCTACCTCCAGGATGGATTGATCGCTCAGCCGTAACGACTGTTCAGGCAGCCGTTCCGATGATCACGCTGGAAGCCTTGAACACCGCGGTTGCAGATGAACCCTTCACGAGGCCCAGCGCTTTCGCGCTGGGGCTGGTGATGATGGCAGCGATCGTGCCGCCTCCGGGAAGATCCAGCACGACCTCGCTATTGACCGCGCCGCGGGTAATGCGGGACACCGCGCCTTTCAGTTGATTGCGCGCGGAAAGTTTCGCGCCCTCGCCCGTCATCAGCACGATCGACGAAGCCTTTATCAGCGCGAAGGCGCGCGCTCCTCGCTTCAGCCCCAGGCTCGCCCGGCTTTCGCTGGTGATGACGGCGATTATGCGCTGACCGCCGATGACTTCCAGTTCCACTTCATCGTTCACTGCGCCCTTGCGCACCGCCCGCAAAACGCCGGCAAACTGGTTACGGGCACTGGTTCTCATCGACAACGTTTCCATGACCGACGTGTCGCGCGCTGCGCTCGCTCCACGCCGGTTGAGGCGTTCGACGAAGCGGGCGTGCTCGGCCTCGATGAGGGCGAAGCTGCGCAGCAGCGCGTGGCCGCGCGGGGTGAGGCGCGTGCCGCCGCCGCCCGAGCCGCCCGCGGTGCGCTCGAGCAGCGGCTCGCCGGCGAGGTTGTTCATGTGCTCGATGGCATCCCACGAGCCCTTGTAGGAGAGGCCGAGGTTTTTGGCCGCGTGCGTGATGGAGCCGGCGCGCGCGATCTCGGCCAGCAGGGCGAAGCGCTTTGCGGCGAGGCTGTGGCCGCCGAGGCGCAGCCACAGGTCGGCCCCCACGGTGAGCCGCCCGGCCCCGGCCTTTGCTCCAGCCATCAGTATGCCGGCCCGGGACGGATTCTTTTCACGTCGTGCCCGAATAAATCGCCGAACAGTCCGGTGATGGCCTTCAGGTAGTCGTCCGAGCCCAGGCGCATGCTGTTGTTGTGGGTGCCGCCTTCCACCAGCAGCAGCTTTTTCTCGCCGCGCGCGCGGGCGTAGAGCTGCTGCGAAAAGCGCGACGGGACGAAACGGTCGGCCGTGCCGTGGACGATGAGGACGGGCAGGCCGACATCGGCGATCTTGGACTCGGAATCGAATTTTTGCGACAGGACGAGGCCCACGGGGAGATAGGGCGAGGTCAGCGCCTGGGCGATGTCGGCCAGGGTGGTGAACGAGGATTCGATGATGAGTCCCCTTGCCGCCGCGGCCGGTGGGCTGCCGCCGGGCGAAGCGGCCTGCGCTTCGCGCTCGAGGCTGGCGGCCAGGTCGACGGCAATGGCGCTGCCCAGCGAATGGCCGTAGATGAAACGCTTGCGGGCATCCGGCTGCAGCACGGTGAGCCTGTCCCAGGCGGCGCGGGCATCCTGGTACACGGTCTCCTCGGAAGGCAGGGGGCCGGCGCTGCGCCCAAAGCCGCGGTAATCAATGGCCAGCACCGCAAAGCCGAAGGCGTGCAGTTGCTCGATGCGGAACAACTGGCCGGTGAGGTTCCAGCGCGCGCCGTGCAGGTAGAGCACGGCCGGCGCGTCCGGATCGGCCGCCGGCCACCACCAGGCATCCAGGGCCGGCACCCCGCCGGCCTGAACGGACGCCGGCAGCATCCGCGCCGATGCCGGCGCGAGCATACCCACCGGAATGGAAATTTCCTGCAGTGTTTCGGGCATGCCGCTGAACCACGGCGCCGTGCCGGGCTGGATGCGGAACACCAGTTCACGTTCCTTGTGGGTGATTCCCGCGCAGCCGGCCGCCAGCAGCAGCGTGATGGCGAGCATGACCACCCAGGCCAGCTTGCCGGGGCGCTTGGGACCGAGGACGAAGGGCAACAGCATGGCGAGCATTGTATGCAAGTTGCCCGGCCACTGGAGGGGGCCGGAGTCAACCGCCTTGGCGGGAGTAACGCCGCCATGGCGGGAGTAAAATGTTCGGCCAAATCACTCTCCTTCCTCCATGCCACTACAAGGGTTTCATCCCGCCGTTTCCGCCTGGTTCGAACGCGCCTTCGGCGCACCCACGGAAGCCCAGTGGCGCGCCTGGCCGGCCATCCAGTCGGGCGGGCATGCGCTGATCGCGGCGCCCACCGGCTCGGGCAAGACCCTGGCCGCCTTCCTGGCCGCCATCGACGCCCTGGTGCGGCGCGGAGCGAGTGGAACCCTGCCGGACGAGACCACCGTGGTGTACGTCTCGCCGCTCAAGGCGCTGTCCAACGACATCCACATCAATCTGGAAGTGCCCATTGAGGGCATTCGCGCCGAGTTGAAAGCGCTCGGCCTGCCCGACGTGGAGGTGCGCAGCTTCGTGCGCACCGGCGACACCCAACAGGCGGCGCGCGAGGCCATGAAGCGCCGGCCGCCGCACATCGTGGTCACCACGCCCGAATCCCTGTACATCCTGCTGGGGTCCAAGTCGGGCCGCGACATGCTGGCCACCACCCGGAGCGTGATCGTGGACGAAATCCACGCCCTGGCCGCGGGCAAGCGCGGCAGCCACCTTGCGCTGTCGCTGGAGCGGCTGGACGCGCTGGCCATGAGCCGCGGCGGACGCCCGCTGCAGCGCATCGGCATGTCGGCCACGCAGAAACCCATCGAGGAAGTGGCCAACTTCCTGGTCGGTGCGCCAGTGGAACCGAGCGCGCTGCCGGGCACGCTCCTCTCCATCGAACGCGACACCCGTTGCGCCATCATCGACATCGGCTACACCCGCAAGCGCGACCTGCAGATCGTGGTGCCGCCCTCGCCGCTGGAAGCCGTCATGTCCAACGAGGTGCGCGAGGAGGTGTACGACCAGCTCGCCGCGCTGGCCCGCGAGCACCGCACCACGCTGATCTTCGTCAACACCCGGCGCATGGCCGAGCGCGCCGCGCGCCACCTGTCCGAGCGCCTGGGCAAGGAGCAGGTGGCCGCGCACCATGGGAGCCTCGCGCGCGAATCGCGTCTCGCCGCCGAGCAGCGCCTGAAACGCGGCGAACTGCGCGCGCTGGTGGCCACGGCCTCGCTGGAGTTGGGCATCGACATCGGCGACGTGGACCTGGTGTGCCAGATCGGGTCGCCGCGCTGGATATCCACCCTGCTGCAGCGCGTGGGCCGCTCCGGTCACGCCGTCGGCGGCACGCCCAAGGGCAGGCTGTTCCCGCAGACCCGCGACGAATTGGTTGAATGCGCGGCATTGCTGGATGCGGTGCGGCGCGGTGAGCTGGACAGGCTCACCATTCCCCACCAGCCGCTGGACGTGCTGGCGCAGCAGATCGTGGCCGAAGTGGCCGCACAGGGAGACGGCAGCACAGACGAAAACGCCTTGTATGAAATGTTGCGGCGTTCCTGGCCCTATCGCGGCCTGCAGCGCGAGCAGTTCAACCAGGTGCTGCGCATGCTGGCCGAGGGCTACACCACGCGCATCGGCCTGCGCGGAGCCTACCTGCATCGCGATGCGGTGAACGGTGAGCTTCGGGCAAGGCGCGGCGCGCGCATCACGGCACTGACCTCCGGCGGCACCATTCCCGAAGCGGCCGACTACGAGGTGGTGCTGGAACCCCAGGGCATGCGCGTAGGCACGGTGAACGAGGACTTCGCCGTCGAAAGCCTGGCCGGCGATATTTTCCAGCTCGGCAACGTGTCGTATCGCATCCTGAGGGTCGAGAAGGGCAGAGTCAGGGTGGAAGACGCCAAGGGCGCCCCGCCCAGCATCCCCTTCTGGCTGGGCGAAGCCGCCGGAAGAAGCGACGAGCTGTCCGATTCGGTCTCGCGCCTGAGAAAGGAAATCGAACAAAGAACAGGCGGCCAAGAGCGAGGCGAGGAATCCGCCCAAGCATGGCTCGAACTGTCCGTGGGCCTGGACAATTCGGCCGCAAGCCAAATCGCCGACTACCTGGGACTGGTCAAAGCCACCCTCGGTCTGATCCCCAATAAAGAAGTTGTAGTTTTCGAAAGATTCTTCGATGAGTCGGGTGGTACTCAATTAGTGATACATACCCCCTTCGGCAGCAGGATCAACAAGGCCTGGGGCCTGGCGCTGCGCAAGCGCTTCTGCCGCAAGTTCAACTTCGAGCTGCAGGCCGCCGCGACGGAAGACTCCATCGTGCTGTCG
Organism: Burkholderiales bacterium; assembly: GCA_035571675.1. Lineage (GTDB taxonomy): Bacteria > Pseudomonadota > Gammaproteobacteria > Burkholderiales > SG8-39 > CAIYPG01. The sequence continues at coordinate 5,379 of DATNCF010000362.1, forward strand.
CTGTCCACCAGCCACAGCTTCGAGCTGGCCGAGGTGGCGCGTTATCTGAATTCCAAATCGGTGCGCGACGTGCTCATACAAGCACTGCTGGATGCACCCATGTTCAACGCCCGCTGGCGCTGGGCCGCCACCAATGCCCTGGCCCTGCCGCGCTTTCGCGGCGGAAAAAAGGTCCCGCCGCAGATCCAGCGCATGGTGGCCGAGGACCTGCTGGCCTCCATCTTCCCCGACCAGATGGCCTGCGCCGAGAACCTGGTGGGCGAGCGCAGCATTCCCGACCATCCGCTGGTGACCCAGGCCATTCACGACTGCCTGCACGAAGCCATGGACATCGAGGGCCTGGAGCGCCTGCTCACCGCGCTGGAGAACGGCGACGTGCAGGTGGTGGCGCGCGAGACCACCGAGCCCTCGCCCATGGCGCTGGAGGGATTGTCGGCGCAGGTGTACGCCTTCCTCGACGATGCGCCGCTGGAAGAACGCCGCACGCAGGCCGTGATGAGCCGGCGCTGGCTGGACGCCGACAGCGCCAAGGACCTGATGCGCCTGGACACCGACGCCATCGCGCGCGTGCAGGAGGAAGCCTGGCCGCTGGCGCGCAACGCCGACGAGCTGCACGAGGCGCTGATGCAGCTCGAGTTCCTCACTGCCGCTGAAGTTCGCACGCGAGGCGAGTGGACCGCCGACATGGAGACGCTGGTGCGCCAGCGCCGCGCCACCCGCCTCGTCATTGACCATACCGCAGGCATCAACGCCCCTACCGCCATCTGGATCGCCGCCGAGCGCCTGCCGCAGTTTCGCGCCCTGCTGCCCGCGGCTAAGCCCGATCCGGTGGTGGCCGCGCCGGCCGAGTTCGAACACAAGGCCTGGACGCCCGAAGACGCGCTCACCCAGGCGCTGCGCGGCCGGCTGTCGGCGCTGGGCCCGGTGACGGCGCGCGAGCTGGCTGCTCCACTCGCCGTCCCCGTGACCGACGTGGACATCGCGCTGGCGCGACTTGAATCCGAGGGCGCCATCATGCGCGGGCGCTTCAATCCCGGAGCGCGCGAAACCGAATGGTGCGAGCGCCGGCTGCTGGCGCGCATCCACCGCTATACCGTGAAGCGCCTGCGCGCCGAGATCGAGCCCGTGGAACCGCGCGATTTCCTGCGCTTTCTGTTCGAATGGCAGCGCGCGGCGCCGGGCAGTCCCGGCGAAGGCGAGGACGCGCTGGCCGCCATCCTGGCGCAACTGGAGGGCTTCGAGGCGCCGGCCGCGGCCTGGGAGAGCGAGCTGCTG
>DATNCF010000363.1:0-16710 GCA_035571675.1 Burkholderiales bacterium
CATCCGTTCTACACCGGCAAGCAGAAAATCGTCGACACCGCCGGCCGGGTGGAGAAGTTCAACAAGAAATACGCGTCCAAGGCCAAGCCCGCCGCGGGCAAGGCAGCCGCGGCCTAACAACAGGGCACGAGCCTGGCGGCACTTTTGCAGGCACAATAAAAGGCAGCTTCGGCTGCCTTTTTTCGTTTCCGGCCCCCGGGCAACCGCGAAAACCAGAACAACAACCACACCCGCTACAACAATGAACAGCCGCGCGGGCACCTGGATTCCCCGCATTCCCATGCCGCTGCCCGGTATTGGCATCGTCCTCCTTGCCGCGGCCTACTGCCTGCTCGGCCTGGGCCACGCGCCCTGGAAAACCGAGGACGCGGTTGGCATCGGCATCGTGCACGAGATGCTCGTCCATCCCGACCTCGCGCATTGGCTGGTGCCGCACCTCGCCGGCGAGCCCTTCCTCGAGGACGGGCCGCTGTTCTACATGCTGGCCGCCCTGACGGCCAAGGTGTTCTCTTTCGGGCTCCCCGTGCACGACGGCGCACGCCTCGGCTGCGCCCTGGCGCTCGCCGCCACGCTGTGGTTCAGCCGCGAGGCCACGCGCGAGTTCTTCGGCGAGCAGGAGGCCGACAGCGCCGTCCTCCTGCTCATGGGCTGCCTCGGCCTGTTCGCCCGCGCCCACTTGGTGGACGGCGAGAACGGCGCCTTGGCGGGCGCCGCGCTGGCCTGGTACGGCTTCGCGCGCGCCAAGGGCGCCCCGCGCCACGAGGCACGCGCCGGGTTCAAGCCCGGGCTGATTCTCGGCGCCGGGCTGGCGGTGGTGCTGCTCGCCAAGGGCCCGGGCACCGCGTTGCCGCTCTTGGCCGCGGCCATCGTGGCGCCATTGCTGTCCGACACCTGGCGCACGCGCGCCTACCTGGCCTGCCTGGCTTTGGCGACGGCCATCGCGGCATTGCTGTTTTTTGCCTGGCTGGCCGCCCTCGAAGCGCTGAGCAGCGGCCTGGTTTCCGAATGGTGGCGTGCGCACACCGAGGTGTTTGCCGCACCCGACCCCATCCGCCTGCGCGAGCAGGTGCAACTGCTTTCCTGGGCGGTGTGGCCGCTGTGGCCGGTGGCCCTATGGGCGCTGTGGGACCGGCGACGGCGGTTGCGCTCCGATTCCAGCCTGATCCTGGCGGCCGGCACCGTGGCGGCGCTGGCCCTGTTCATCGCCACGCGCGACGTGAACGAGATCTACGCCATGCCGCTGATGCTGCCGCTCGCCATCCTGGCCGGCGCCGGCTTCACTCAATTGCGGCGCGGCGCCGCCAACGCCCTCCTATGGTTCGGCGCCATGACCTTCTGCCTGCTGGCGGGCCTGGCATGGCTGGCCTGGTTCGCCATGATGACCGGCATCCCGGCGCAAATCGCCGCCAACATCGCCAAGCTCGAGCCGGGCAACGTGCCGCGTTTCTCGATCCTCGCGTTCGCGCTGGCGCTGGCCCTGTCGCTGGGGTGGCTGGGGCTGCTGGCCTGGAGCCGGCGCAGTCCGCTGAAGGGCGCTTCCATCTGGGCGGCGGGCGTGACGCTGGTCTGGGGGCTGGCGATGACGCTGCTGGTGGGTTGGATCGACTATGGCAAGTCTTACGCCCACGTCGCCGAATCGCTAAAGGCGGCGCTGCCCCGCGGCTGCGTGGCCAGCCGCAACCTCGGACCGGCGCAGCGCGCCGCCTTCCACTACCATGCCGGTATCGTGACCGAGCGCTCGTCAAAATCGGACTGCAAGCTGCTGCTGGTGCAGGGTCTGGCCTCGCGTTCGGACCGGATCGGACCGGACTGGGAACTGATCTGGGAAGGCAGCCGCCCGCGCGATCGCGAGCGTTACCGCCTGTACTCCCGGAAATAAGCGCTGGTTGAACGCGGCAGAACTCCAACCTCCGGCGCGGCGCCACGGTCGACTTTCTCACCATCGGAAGAAGCTCATCATGCCCCCCCTTTCCCCCCCGGCGTCCCCCACTGCGCTGACCCAGAGCCCCGCGTGGAAAGCCCTGCGCGATCATCACGGCCGCACCGCCGGCCAGCACATGCGCGACCTGTTCGCAGCCGACCCCGGACGCGCACAGCGCTTCGGCCTGGAGGCGGCGGGACTGCACCTGGATTATTCCAAGCAGCGCATCACCGCCGAGACCCTGCCGCTTCTGCTCGGCCTGGCCGCGCAGCAGCAGATCCCCGACCGCATCCGACAGATGTTCGCCGGCGACGACATCAACTTCACCGAACACCGCCCGGCCCTGCACGTGGCATTGCGCGCCGAGACCGGCGTGCCCTTCCTCGACGAAGTGCGCGCCGTGCGCCAATCCATGTACGCGCTGGCCGAGAGCCTGCGTTCAGGGAGCGTGCCCGGCACAAGTGGGACAAAAGGCGGGACAACGGGCGGGACGGTGCACGTCATCAATCTCGGCATCGGCGGCTCCGACCTCGGGCCGCGGCTGGCCGCCGGCGCGCTGACGCGCTACACCGGCCCATCGCTCAAGGCGCATTTCGTCACCAACGTCGATCCCTCCGACCTGGACGAAACGCTGGCCGGCATCGCGCCCGAGAACGCCTTTTTCATCGTCACTTCCAAGTCCTTCACCACGGTGGAGACCCTGTCCAACGCCGAGCGCGCGCGCGACTGGCTGAAGTCGCGCCTGGGCGCGCGCTTCGACCCCGCCCGGCACTTCGCCGCCGTCACCTCGGCGCCCGACGCGGCGCGCGCCTGGGGCATACCCGAGGCGCACGTGCTGCCCATGTGGGACTGGGTGGGCGGGCGCTACTCGCTGTGGTCGGCGGTGGGCCTGGCCGTGGCCGCGGCCGTAGGGCCCCAGCACTTCGACGAATTGCTGGCCGGCGCGCGCGCCATGGACGAGCATTTCCGCAGCGCGCCCCTGGAGCGCAACATGCCGGTGATCATGGCGGCGCTGTCGCTGTGGAACAGCGTGTTCCACGGCGCCGAGACGCAAGTGGTGCTGCCCTATTGCCACGAGCTGCGCGATCTGCCCTCCTACCTGCAGCAGTTGCAGATGGAGTCCAACGGCAAACGAGTTAACAAGGCAGGACAACCTGTGGACTATCCTACTTCGCCGGTATTCTGGGGTTCGGCCGGCACGGTGGGCCAGCATTCCTTCCACCAACTGCTGCACCAAGGAACACACCTGATCCCCGCCGATTTCATCGTTCCGGTGAATGGGCCGGGAGACAAAGAGGCACGGCATATGCTGGTGGCCAACGCGTTGGCACAGGCATCGACATTGGCCGTGGGCGCTGACAACGCCGATCCGCACAGGGTCCATCCCGGCAACCAGCCGTCGAACACGATTTTGTTCGACCGGCTGACACCTCAGTCGCTTGGAGCATTGATCGCGTTGTACGAGCACAAGGTCTACGCCGAGAGTATCCTGCTCGACATCAACGCCTTTGACCAATGGGGTGTTGAGTTGGGCAAGAAAGTGGCAAGGGAAATACAAAGTGGAGCGGGCTCGAATCTGGATGCATCCACGCTGGAATTGATGCGCAGAGCTGACGCGTTACGCAAAACGAGTTGATTTTTTGTTCCATGCCACGAAGCAGGATGCAACAAGCGAAGGGCAATGAGATTCAAGATAAGGCCGCGGAGCGGTTGGGGGCATGGCCCCGTCGGCCCAACGGGTGACGCGGACAAGCTTCGCTCCTCTCGAATTTGCATTGATCGTGATGAACCACTGGCTCAAGATAACTCCGGTGTCTGGAGGCTAAACCCATGAACAAGCCCCTCGAACTTCCCGGTGATGTGGCCCAGGACCTGCGTGCACTGCTCGGAGACCGCTACACGTCGGCAATAGGCATCCGCGATCAGCATGGGAAGGACGAATCCTCCTTGCCCTACGCTTCCCCTCAAGCCGTTGTATATCCCACCTCCACCGAGGAAGTGCAGCACATCGCGCGCATCTGCCACCGCCACAAGGTTCCCATGATTCCCTATGGCGCGGGCACCTCCCTTGAAGGCCATGTACTTGCCGTGCGCGGTGGCGTGACCATCGACATGAGCCGCATGAACCGCATCCTGGTCGTGCACGGCGAGGACCTCGACGCCGTGGTGCAGGCGGGCGTGACGCGCAAGCAGTTGAACGAGGACATCCGCCACGCCGGGCTGTTCTTCCCCGTCGACCCGGGCGCCGACGCCACGCTGGGCGGCATGGCCGCCACGCGCGCCTCGGGGACCAACGCCGTGCGCTACGGAACCATGCGCGAGAACGTGCTGTCGCTGGCGGTGGTGCTGGCCGACGGGCGCCTCATCCGCACCGCCGGCCGCTCGCGCAAGTCGGCCGCCGGCTACGACCTCACCCGCATGCTGGTGGGCAGCGAAGGCACGCTGGGCATCATCACCGAAGTGACGGTGCGGCTGTACGCGCTGCCCGAGGCGATGTCCTCGGCCGTGTGCGCCTTCCCCAGCATCGGCCAGGCCGTCGATACCGTCATCCAGACCATCCAGGCCGGCATTCCCATCGCCCGCAGCGAATTGCTCTGTGACCAGACCGTGCGGGCCATCAACAACTATTCAAAAACGGATTATCCCGAGCAACCACACCTGTTTTTGGAGTTTCACGGCAGCGAGACAGGCGTGCAGGAACAGGCCCAACTGGTGGAAGCCATCGCGACCAGCAATGGCGGATCGACTTTTGCATGGACCACCAAGCCGGAGGAAAGGGCCAAGCTATGGCAGGCGCGCCACGATGCTTATTTCGCCTGCCTGCAGCTCTATCCCGGGGCGCGGGCCATGACGGCCGACGTGTGCGTGCCCATATCCCGGTTGACGGAATGCGTGACTGCAACCCAGGAGGATCTGGCGGGACGAAAGATTCCGACGCCGATACTGGGCCACGTGGGCGACGGAAATTTCCACTGCATGTTCCTGATGCAACCGGGTAATGAAGAGGAAATTGCCGAGGCAAGGAAACTGAACAAGCGCTTAGTACAAAGAGCGTTGTCCATGGAAGGTACGTGCACCGGAGAACATGGAGTGGGCCTGGGAAAACAGGCGTATTTACGAGACGAATTGGGCGACGCGGTGGATGTAATGAAGGACCTGAAGCGGGCGCTTGATCCGGACAATCTCATGAATCCTGGGAAGGTGGTACCAAGCTAGTTGCTTGGGAAATCAAATCTTAGAGTTTCATTCTGGTTACCCTCATCCCCGACCCTTCTCCCGGGGGGGAGAAGGGGGCACACCACCGCTCGAATGAACGCTTTGCAGTTGAATCAAGCCGACATTCTGAGAAAGTGTTCTCTGTAATACTTCAATTCCTCGATCGACTCGTAGATGTCGGCTAACGCCTCATGTTTGCCATGCTTGCTGAGCCCTTTGGACAACTCTGGCCGCCAACGCTTGGCCAGTTCCTTTAACGTAGAGACGTCCAAGTTACGATAATGGAAATAGTCTTCCAGCTTTGGCATGTAGCGCGCCATGAATCTTCTGTCCTGGCAGATTGAATTTCCACACATGGGGGTAGTTCGCTTGCCGACGTGCTGGGTCATGAACTCCAGCATCTTCTCTTCTACCTCGGATTCGGTCAGTTTCGAAGCCTTGATCTTCTCGATAAGTCCCGATTTTCCATGCGTCTTCTTGTTCCAATCGTCCATGCCGTCCAGAACTTCATCTGACTGGTGCACCACCAGCACCGGCGCCTCGGCCACGGTTTCAAGCTGGGCGTTGGTCACCACCAGGGCTACTTCGATGATGCGGTCGGTATCCGGGCTGAGCCCGGTCATTTCCATGTCGATCCAGACCAGGTTGTTCTGATCCTGAGGCATTGCGGCTCCTTCCTGACCTCCGGCGACGGCCGGGCGAAGCTCGCCCCGCCTCCCAACCAGAGGGGGTGGTGTATAGTTTCATTGTCGCACAACCCGCGCGCAACTCGCGTGGAGCGCCCCCGCCCGCACGGCATCATGCACTCTCCCGAGCAGATCTTCCTCGCCGTCTTCCTCGTCTTCCTCGCCGGCACCGCCGCGGTGCGCGTGTGGCTGGAGCGCCGCCACCTGAACCACGTGGCCGGGCACCGCGAGCGCGTGCCGGCCGAGTTCGCCAGCCGTATTTCCCTGGATGCCCACCACAAGGCAGCCGACTACACCGTCGCCAAGACGCGCCTGGGTATATGGGAGATCCTGGCTGGAACGGCGCTCACGCTGGCGTTCACGGTGGGCGGCGGGCTGGAAGCCCTGTCCGAGTTGGCCGGCCGGGTGGCCGCGCCCGGTGGCTATGCGCACGGGATTCTGCTCATCCTGGCGGTAGGCGTGGTCTCGGGGCTGGTTGATCTGCCTTTTGGGCTGTACCGCACGTTCGTGATCGAAGCGCGCTTCGGATTCAACAAGATGACGCTGGGTTTGTATCTCGCCGACCTCGCCAAGCAGGCGGCGCTCGGCGCCGCGCTCGGCGCGCCGCTGGTGCTGTGCGTGCTGTGGCTCATGGCGCGCGCCGGCGATCTGTGGTGGCTGTGGACCTGGGGCGTGTGGATGGTGTTCAACCTCGCGGTGCTGGCCATCTATCCCACCTTCATCGCCCCGCTGTTCAACAAATTCACGCCGCTCTCGGACCAGGGCCTGCGCTCGCGCATCGACGCCCTGCTCGCCAAGTGCGGCTTTCGCGCCCGGGGCCTGTTCGTTATGGACGGCTCGCGCCGCTCCAGCCACGGCAACGCCTATTTCACCGGATTCGGAGCGGCCAAGCGCATCGTGTTCTTCGATACCCTGCTCACGCGCCTGGAGCCGCCCGAGGTGGAGGCGGTGCTGGCGCACGAGCTCGGCCATTTCGCCCGCAGGCACATCGTCAAGCGCATCGTGATGATTTTCGCCGGCAGCTTCGTCCTGCTCGCCCTGCTGGGCTACGCCATCAACCAGCCCTGGTTCTACGGCGCCTTCGGCATACAGGCGCGCACCACCGCCATGGCACTGGTGCTGTTCTTCATGGTGGTGCCGGTGTTCACCTACGCCTTCCAGCCCATCGCCGCCCTGTATTCGCGCCGCCACGAATACGAGGCCGACGCCTATGCCGCCGCGAACTCGAACGCCGCCGACCTGGTGCAGGCGCTGGTGAAGCTGTACCAGGACAACGCCTCGACGCTGACGCCCGATCCGCTGCACTCGGCGTTCTACGACTCGCATCCGCCGGCGTCGTTGCGCATTGCGCGGCTGCAAGCGATGGCAGGAGCGTGATCATCCGGGCGCTTCACGCCCGCCTGCGCCTTTGGCGCTCCTGCTAGTGGGCGCCCCCAAGTCAAAAGAAACGGCCTCGGGCCGCATCGTCGCCGCCTTCGGCCGTCGCTTCCTGGTCGACACCGGCGAGGCCCTTGTGTCATGCGTGCCGCGCGGCAAGCGCGCCGAGCTGGCCTGCGGGGACGTGGTCGAGATCGCATTCACGTCTGCGGGCGAAGGCGTGATCGAGAGTGAACCGGTCCGCGCCAGCTTGTTTTTCCGTTCCGTCGCGCACCGGCGCAAGCTCATCGCGTCGAACGCGGGCCAGCTTGCGGTCGTTGTAGCCGCCGCACCGAGCTTCAGCGACGAATTGCTGGCGCGGGCGCTGGTGGCCGGAGAAAACGCCGGGTTGAAGTCCTTCATAGTCCTGAACAAGATTGACCTTGAGGCCGAGGCGACGGCGGCAAGAGAGCGGCTGAAACAGTTTGAAGCGGCCGGCTATGAAGTTCTGTCCATTTCCGCCAAACAAGATGTGCAGACCGTTCTTGAGCGGCTGCGCGGCCAGGCCACGGTATTGGCCGGGCAGTCCGGCATGGGGAAATCCACGCTGATCAATGCACTGGTGCCGGAAGCGGACGCGAGGACGCGGGAGATATCGACGTTTCTGGACTCAGGGAAACATACAACGACACATGCGCGCCTTTACCGGGTAGACAGTGACAGCAGCATCGTGGATACGCCGGGTATGCAGGAATTTGGATTGGCGCACCTGGACTGGCGGGAGATTTCGGCGGGGTTTCCGGAATTCAGGCCGTTGATGGGCCAGTGCCGCTTTCCCGATTGCAGGCATCTGAGCGAACCGAACTGTGCAATAGCTCAAGCGGTACCTGAAAAAATATCGCCAAGGAGGTTGGAGCTTTACCGGCGCATAGTCAAAGCCGAACATCCTGTCTGAACAACTTCTTTATTAGCTTTTTTCCACGAGGCGCGGCGCAGGAGCATTGCCCTAAGGCAACAGGGCAGCGGATGCGCCGCAGTGCGCCGCCCACGCTGTGCCGTTTCCTTGGCACGACGCTTCGGCGGCGCGTCGCTCCGCGCCGCGGGCTTTTAACCCCCCTCTCCGGAGGAGAGGGCCTCGTGAACATGGCCCAAAAGCCCTTCAACTGAAGAACTCTCTACTCGCTTAGCTGACTACTTTGGCTACGCCGATTATCAACAGCATTAGCAGGTAAAGCACAAGCGCTCGCCACACCAATCCGACTGTAGTATCCAGGTAAGGAACATCGGCCGAATCGCCAACGCCAAGTTCAGGCCGCTCCACCACCTCGCCTGAAATGACGATTGGCATGCCCAGGCGCACGCCGATGGCGCCCGCCCCGGCCGCAAGCACGATGCCCATGGACTTATCCAGCCATTTCGATGCCTGCGTCCGCCAGCAGAACACCGCGTCCTCGAAATCCCCCACCACCGCGAACGCCGCGGCCGTCACGCGCACCGGAAGCCACTCCAGCACGGCAAACGCGCCGCGCGCGAACTGGCCGAAGCGCCGCGTCTCGTGCGCCGTGCCCGCCGGGTTGCCCCAGTTCCAGTTGAGGAAGGCGGCAAGCCGGTAGAGGATGGCGCCGGTCGGGCCGGGAAGCACGGCGAACCAGAACACCACGGCGAACACCTGCCGGTGCGAGGCCGTGAGCGACGACTCGATGGCGAGGCGCACCACTTCCTCGCGCGTCAGGCCTTCGCAGCTGTGCCCGCGCCATTGGCCGAGCAGGTCGCGCGCCCGCGGCAGGTCGTCTTCGCGCAGCGCCAGGCGAATGTCGGTGAAGAAATGGCTGGACTGCCGGAAGCCCATGGTGATGTACAGCGCCGCCACGTTGATGGCGAGCGCCAGCAGCGGGCTGAAGTGCGCCGCCAGCGCGTACAGCGCCCACACGAAAATAAGCAGCGGCAGCACCACCAGCGCCCAGGCGAGCTGGCCCTGGTAGGCCTCGCCGGCGTTGAACTGCTGCTCGAAGTAGCTGACGTAGCGGCTGAGCGGCGAGAGCAGGTTGCGGCGGTCGGACAGGGGCCGCCACTGCTCCAGCAGCAGCGCGATGATTAACGAAAGAAGACTCACTCGGGTATCAAATCACTTACAAAAGTCGAAGGTATCACAGAAAGACTTTGATTCAGCACCGCAATTCAGACCTTATTCCATTCAATTTTGACGTGCGACGGTTCCTCCTCTTTCACTGCCGCAAACGCGTCGCTTGATCGAATGAAACTTTGAAAGAAATTCAGGTCCGCAACCGAATCACACCATCGATTTTTTGCTGTAATTGCGCGCAGATTGGCGGTCGGACGAAAATAAGCAGTACAACGCAATTGGCTAATTGCATCATCGCCAATACCTCCGACGCTTATGAATTGGCGCGTGATATCAAACTCAAAGTTTTCTCCTTGACCCCAATCGAATACACCCCATTGATAGAGCAGCATGTCAGCCGTATCCGACTTGGAAAGTCCCGACGCTCGCACGTCGCGATAGAAATCCAATACAAGTTCCACCATTTGGGGAATGCTCAGCTTCGAAGCATCGAATCCGCGCAACTTGACGAATTCTTTAAATTTCGAAGCGGAGTTGGACGGTTTCATATTTGACGCGGAGTCGCTCGTTTGCGAATAGCCGGCCAAGAAAAATCCGGAAAAGACAAAAAAGTCGCGCCTGGAGATAGTCATAGGCGCGGCGGCTATGCCGTCCGCTTTTGCGTCCGCCGAGGAGCTTTTACCGCACTCTCCGAATGGTGAGAAACATACGCGTCGAGCAGATTTCTGATCATTCGCTGGTACTGCGTATGATGCCTATGCGCTTCGGACTTGAAGAACTCGACGCTGCGCCGGCTCAAGGCAATCGTGACTTTGACGCCATCGTCCTTGAGGACCAAATCCTCGGGCCGCGGCAGGAAATCGGGCATTACCTTTGGATTGCCGATCGGTTCGTCAGTGTATTTGATTTTTCCGCTCATATATCTGCCTGCCTTTTCTCCAGTAGCCCGCGCCGAATATCCGAATGACGCCGCCGCGATAAGTAAAGCGGACCGTGAGAATCCCTCTGCCTACCCTTCCGAAACAGAAGTATCTCGACTCGTTTGAGCTGTGCCCCTTATCGTGCGCAATCACGCGCGTCGGGTCGAGGAATGCCAATTGGGCCTGAGCAAACGGCACTCCGTGCTTTTCCAGATTCTCCTGGTCCTTTCTGGGATCCCATTCGAAGTCAGTCTTAGCCACCTGCGCATGTTAGCACATAGCTGTAGAAATACCCATATTAAAATATGGGGAACATCGCGCTCGAATTATGAGCAAAGCCTGATGTAAAGGTTCATCAGCATGCCCGCGGTCGCGCCCCAGATGTAATGCAGCTTGTACGGAATGGCATAGTACTGCCGCTCCACCCCGCCGAAGAGCATGGTGTTGCGCTGGTGGTTTTGCGGGTCGAGCAGGTGCGCGAGCGGGACCTCGAAAATTTCCGCCACCTCATTGGGGTCGGAGCGCAGGCCCGTGGGCGGGGCCACGATGCCCACCACCGGCACGACCCGGTAACCCGACACGGTGGTGTATTCGCTCAGGCTGCCCAATATTTCGACCGTCGACGGATCGAGCGCGATCTCCTCCATGGCCTCGCGCAGCGCCGTGGCGGCCGGGTCGGCGTCGCCGGGCTCCGAGCGCCCGCCCGGAAAGCTGATCTGGCCGGGATGGTTCTTCAGGTGCTCGGTGCGCTGGGTGAGCAGCACCGTGAGTCCCTCGGGCCGGTCGATCACCGGCACCAGCACCGCGGCTGCGCGGAGCGTCGTGCCCGGATTGAGCAGCAGCCCGTCCCCCTGCGTGACCGGAATGACCGCCGGGGCGGAATGGCGGGGTTCCGATTCGTGGAACCGCCGCCGGAACCACGCGGCATCCAACCGGGTTGTTTCGGCGACCGGCATGGGGCGCCTCAGGTAAACCAGCCGGAGCGGCGGAACGATTCGGTGGCGCCCACCAGCGCGCGCCGCACGCCCGGTTCCCAGGCAGAGTGTCCGGCGTCGGGCACGATGGACAGCACCGAGCCGCGCCAGGCGTGGTGCAGCTCGTAGGCTGACTCAGGGGGGCACACCATGTCGTAGCGGCCCTGGACGATGATGCCGGGCATGTGTTCGAGCCGGGGCGTTCCTTCGAGCAGCGCCCCCTCGGCCATGAAGCCCTTGTGCATGAAGTAATGGCACTCGATGCGCGCCAGGCCCAGCGCCAGGCGGCTGTTGGTGGCGTTGATGGACGGCTGCTCGTCGGGCATGAGCGTGGAACACGACCCTTCATAGGCGCTCCAGGCCTGCGCCGCCGGCATGTGCACTTTTGGGTCGGGGTGGTTGAGCCGCGCCGCGTAGCTCTCCAGCAGGCTGCCGCGCTCGGCCTCGGGCAGGTAGCCGGCGAAGCTGCGCCAGTGCTCGGGGAAAAAGCGCCGCATGCCGTGCATGAACCACTCGATCTCGGCCTCGCGGCAGAGGAACACTCCGCGCAGCACCAGGCCCAAACAGCGCTCGGGAAAGCGCTGGGCGTAGGCCAGCGCGAGCGTGCTGCCCCAGGAGCCGCCGAACACCAGCCAGGACTCGATGCCCAGGTGGCGGCGCAGCACGTCGAGGTCGTTTACCAGGTGCGCGGTGGTGTTGTCGCGCAGCTCAGCCAGCGGCCGCGAGCGGCCGGCCCCGCGCTGGTCGTAGAGCACAATGCGGTACCACGCGGGATCGAAAAAGCGCCGGTGCTGCGCCGAGCAGCCCGCGCCCGGCCCGCCGTGCAGAAACACCACCGGCACGCCATCGCGGTTGCCCGATTCCTCCCAGTACATGGAGTGCAGCCCATCCAGGGCCAGCATGCCCGTGCGGTAAGGCTCAATCTCCGGAAACAGCGGGTCTGCGCCGCTCACGCGCGCTCAACCTTTCTTGCCCTCACGCGCGTTCAGCCTTTCTTGCCATCCTTCTCGCCGCCGCCCTGCATCCCGGCCGTGCGCAGCCGCTCGGCCGCTTCCTGCGCCTGCTGCAGCACCGTCCACCAGGCATCGGCGGGATTGGCGGCCGTGCCTGCATTCGAACCGGCGGGGCCTGCGCCCGCTTGACTCTTGCCGGGCGCATTCATGTTCGCCCCGCCCATGCTCGCCGCAGCCTGCTCCATCATGCGCGTGGCGCCTTCAAAGCCCGATTGCATGGCCGACAGGGTGTTGCGCTGCATTTCCAGGCCCTGGATGGTCATCTTGAGCACGTTGAGGTTCATGTTCAGCCAGTGCTCAACCGACTTGAGGTCGGCGATGCGCTTGTCGATTTCGTCCACGTTCAGGGTGGGGGTCACCATTCCCGGAACGGGAATGCCCATGGGGCCCCACAGCGATTTCAGGAACTCGAAGGGATCAGTCATCGGTCATCCTTGTCTTGCTGCCCGGCCTACCCTTCCGCGCACGCCAAAAGTCTAGCAGGTTCGCGCCGCCGCGGATGCCGATGGGCACCGCCCTAGCTGGCCTCGGCCTCGGCCGGGGCCAGGAAGCGGCGCATTTCCTCGCGGCGCGCCAGGGTGTCCTTGTAGCCCAGCTCGATGAGGGCGCGGCAGAAGCCGGCCTCGAACAGCAGGTAGCTGGCGAGGTTGGAGCCGTTGCGGTTCATGGCGCCGATGCCGCGCAGCAGGAAGCGCACGGTGGACGGCAATTCCCTCAGGTGCCGCACCGCGATGCGCTCAATGGGCTCGGAGGGCGACATCACCATCACGTCCACCTTGCGCAACGGCAGCCCGGCCTCGCGCGCCGCCTGCGGCGGGATGAGGCTGATGGTGTGGTTGATGCGCTGCAGGCGCTCGATGTCCACGTTCAGGCTGTCCAGGAAAATGCTGTTCAGGGCGTGGCCCGCGATCTGGGCCAGCGACGGAACGGCCGTCGAGTGCACCCGCGCCGGTTCGGCGGTCTGGCGCCCGGTGCCGATCACCAGCACGCGGTCGGCTCCCAGGTGCAGCGCCGGGCTGATGGGCGCGATCTGGCGCATGGAGCCGTCGCCGAAGTACTCGCGGTTGATCTTGACCGGCGGGAAAATGAAGGGCAGCGCGCTGGAAGCCATGAGATGCTCCACCCGGATGGGCATGCCGCAGCCCACGCGCTGGGTGCGTTCCCAGGGCACGCAATCGCCGCCGCCCTGGTAGAAGGACACGCTCTGGCCCGAGCTGTAGCCCGAGCAGGTGATGGACACGGCGTACAGGTGACCGCGGTCGATGTTCTCCTGGATGCATGACAGATCCATGCCGGTGGAGAGCAGGCGCGCCAGCGGGCTGTTGTCCAGCAACGCGACCGGGCTGGAGCGCCGCAGCAGCATGAGGGCGGCCAGCCATTGGGCGCCGCCGCGCGCCACCCCGATGAAATCCGAGCGGTACACGTGGTGCACCCGGAAATGCTCCCACACCCCGAGCAGATGCCCGACGGCGGCGTTGAAATCGTTGGCGTACACGGCCAGTGCAGCGGCGTTGACCGCGCCCGCCGAGGTGCCGCAGATGATGCGGAAGGGATTGGTGGCGGGGGAAGTCGAACCGCCGGCTAGGATCTCGCGCACCCCCTTCAGCACCCCCACCTGATAGGCGGCGCGGGCGCCGCCGCCGGTGAGAATGAGGCCGGTCTTGCTCACCGTCGACTGCAACAGCGGCATCGCGCCCGGTCCCCCCATCTGTTCCTCCTTTTTTGTTTTGTGTGGCGCCCGCTATGCCACGTTCACCGCGCCGGCGCCTGGAACAACGGCATCTGCTCGCGCTCCTGGGCCACGTCCACGGCCAGCAGGGCCGTCATGTTCACCAGCCGCCGCACCGTGGCCGAGGCGGTGACGATGTGCACGGGCTTGGCGGCGCCGAGCAGAATGGGCCCGATGGTGATGCCGTCGCCGGCCGCGGCCTTGAGCAGGTTGAAGGAGATGTTGGCGGCGTCCAGGGTGGGCAGGATGAGCAGGTTGGCCTCGCCTTTCAGGCGCGCGTCCGGGAACACGGTGTTGCGCACGCGCTCGTTCAGGGCGGCGTCGCCGTGCATTTCGCCGTCGATTTCCAGGTCCGGGGCGATGCGGCTGATGATGCCCAGCGCCTCGCGCATTTTTACCGCCGTGGGGGCGTTGCTGGAGCCGAACGAGGAATGCGACAGCAGCGCCGCCTTGGGCACCATGCCGAAACGGCGGATTTCCTCGCAGGCGAGCAGGGTCATCTCCGCGATCTGCTCGGCGCTGGGATCGAGGTTGACGTAGGTGTCGCACACGAACGCGATGCGGTTGGGCATGATGAGCACGTTCATCGCGTAGTAGTGCTTCACGCCCGCTCGCAGCCCGATCACCTGCTCGATGTAGTGCAGGTGCAGGTCGTGGGTGCCGAAGGTGCCGCACAGCATGGCGTCGGCCTCGCCGCGGTGCATCATCATGGCGCCGATCAGCGTGT
The DNA here is from genome assembly GCA_035571675.1 of Burkholderiales bacterium. Classification (GTDB taxonomy): domain Bacteria; phylum Pseudomonadota; class Gammaproteobacteria; order Burkholderiales; family SG8-39; genus CAIYPG01. The sequence continues at coordinate 14,626 of DATNCF010000363.1, forward strand.
TCCTGCGCCGCATCTCGATCTGGGCGTAGGGGATGGACACGCCGCGGCGCTGGGTCAGCCGGTAGTACTCGGTCCAGTAGTCGCGGAAACGCTCATCCCAGTCCGGATTGACCACCTCGACGTCGGTGCCCGGCCGGATGCGCAGGCCGTAGCGCTCCACCCGGCGGGCGAGCACCTCGGGCCGGCCGATGAGAATGGGTTCGGCCAGGCCCTCATCCACCACCTGCTGGGCGGCGCGCAGCACGCGCTCGTCCTCGCCCTCGGCGTAGACGATGCGCCGGCGCGGGCCGGCCTTGGCCGCGGCGAATACCGGCCGCATGATCTGGCCCGAGTGGTAGACGAACTGCTCCAGCGAAGCCCGGTAGGCGGCCAGGTCCGCGATCGGCCGCTCGGCCACGCCCGAGTCCATGGCCGCCTTGGCCACTTCCGGCGCGATGGCGGTGATGAGGCGCGGGTCGAAGGGCTTGGGAATGAGGTAGTCCGGCCCAAACTTCAGGTTCTGTTCGCCGTAGGCGGCGGTCACGAACTCGGACTGCTCGGCCATGGCCAGGTCGGCGATGGCGCGCACGGCGGCGAGCTTCATGGCCTCGTTGATCTGCGTGGCGCCCACGTCCAGCGCGCCCCGGAAAATGAACGGGAAGCACAGCACGTTGTTGACCTGGTTGGGGTAGTCCGAGCGCCCGGTGGCCATTACGGCGTCGGAACGCACCGAGCGCACCTGCTCGGGCAGGATTTCCGGCTCGGGGTTGGCCAGCGCCAGGATCAGCGGCCGCCCGGCCATTCTCGCCGCCATGGCGGGCTTGAGCACGCCGCCCGCGGAAAGACCGAGGAACACGTCCGCTCCGCCGATGATGTCGTCCAGCTTGCGCGCCTGCGTGTCGCGGGCATAGCGCGCCTTGTTGTCGTCCATCTCCTCCTTGCGGCCGCGGTAGACCACGCCGTGGATGTCGGACACCCAGATGTTCTCCATCTTCAAGCCCAGGGACACCAGCAGGTCCAGGCAGGCCAGCGCCGCCGCCCCTGCGCCAGAGCACACCAGCCTGGCCTGGGCGATGTCCTTGCCGGTGACGCGCAGGCCGTTGGTCACGGCCGCGCCGACGATGATGGAAGTGCCGTGCTGGTCGTCGTGGAACACCGGGATGCGCAGGCGCTGGCGGAGCTTTTTCTCCACGTAGAAGCACTCGGGCGCCTTGATGTCCTCGAGGTTGATGCCGCCGAAGGTGGGCTCCAGGGCGGCGATGATGTCGATGAGCTTGTCGGGGTCGCGCTCGTTCAACTCGATGTCGAAGCAGTCGATGCCGGCGAACTTCTTGAACAGCACCGCCTTGCCTTCCATCACCGGCTTGGCGGCCAGGGGACCGATGGGACCCAGGCCCAGCACGGCCGTGCCGTTGGTGACCACGCCGATGAGGTTGCCGCGCGACGTAAGATTGCGCGCCTCCCCCGGATCGCGAACAATCTCGTTGCAGGCCGCGGCCACGCCGGGGGTGTAGGCGAGCGCGAGGTCGCGCTGGTTGTAGAGAGGCTTGGTGGACGATATCGCGATCTTGCCCGGTCGTGGCAAGCGGTGGTAATCCAGCGCGCTTTTGCGCAGCGTCTCGTCCATAGGAGCGCTTTGTAGTCTTGCAATAGGGCATCATTATACGCGCCGGCACCGCGGGAACCTTGCAGGCGGCCGGCTCAACGGGGACATCCAGGACTCATGAACATCGTGGCTTCGCGCATGGCGCGTATCCAGCCCTTCAAGGTCATGGAGGTGCAGCGCCGCGCCCACGAGTTGGAGCGCGCCGGCCGCGGCGTCGTGCACATGGAGATCGGCCAGCCCGACTTCGGCGCGCCGCCGGCCGTGGCGGCCGCGGCCAAGCGCGCCGTGGACGAACGCACGCTGGGCTATACCGATGCCCTGGGCCTGCCGGAGCTGCGCGCGGCGCTGGCGGACTTCTACCGCAGCCACCTCGGCGCGGAGGTGCCAGCCGAGCGCATTGTGGCCACGGCCGGGGCCTCGGGCGCGCTGTTGCTCGCCTTGGGCGCGGCGGCCAATCCCGGCGACGAAATCCTCATGGCCGATCCCGGCTATCCCTGCTA
>DATNCF010000364.1:0-5810 GCA_035571675.1 Burkholderiales bacterium
CTGATCGTGACGGGTGTTGTTGCCCTGTTCGTCGCGTGGTGGGTGATCGTGGTGGCCGGGCTGGTCCTGGCCGCCTGGCAGGGCCTGGGGCGGCTGTTGGGCTTTCCCGGCCCGCTGGAAGTGCTGCTGGGACGGCTGGTCCGTCCCATGGCGATGGGGACGGCTGGCATGGGAGCGGCAACACAGGCTCCGGGCGCGGTGATCGAGGGTGAATACCGGGTCGATCCGGAAGAGCACCTGCGCATCGAAAAGATACCGGACCGGCAGCCACGCTAGCCCCGGCCCCCGCTCTCGGGGGGAGGGGCCCGGTATAATGCGGCCTTCCTGATGTCACGGCTTCGCCGTGGCCACGCATTTGCCTGTCATGACCGCCCCTGAAACTCACCTGGCGCCGGCCGCCGACCTTGTCCGCGACGTGGCCAAGCGCCGCACCTTCGCCATCATTTCCCACCCCGACGCGGGCAAGACCACCTTGACGGAAAAGCTGCTGTTGTTCGGCGGCGCCATCCAGATGGCGGGCACGGTGAAGGCGCGCAAGAGCTCGCGCCACGCCACCTCCGACTGGATGGAAGTGGAAAAGCAGCGCGGCATCTCGGTGACGAGTTCGGTGATGCAGTTCGAGTATGCGGGGCAGACCATCAACCTGCTCGACACGCCCGGCCACGAGGATTTTTCCGAGGACACCTACCGCGTGCTCACCGCCGTGGACGCGGCGGTGATGGTCATCGACGCCGCCAAGGGCGTGGAGGCGCAGACCATCAAGCTGCTGGAAGTGTGCCGCCTGCGCAACACGCCCATCATCACCTTCGTGAACAAGATGGACCGCGAGGTGCGCGAGCCCGTGGACATCCTGGAAGAAATCGAGTCGGTGCTGAAAATCGACTGCGCGCCCGTCACCTGGCCCATCGGCATGGGCAAGGCCTTCCGCGGCGTGTTCCACCTGCTGGGCGATCGCCTGATGCGCTTCACGCCCGGCGAGGAGCGCCGCACCGACGAGGGCGAACTCATCCAGGGCCTGGCCAACCCGCGCCTGGACGAGCTGTTCCCCGACGAGGTGAAGCACTTGCGCGACGACGTGGAGCTGATCCGCGGCGCCAGCCTGCCCTTCGACCTCGATAGTTTCTTGGCCGGCACCCAGTCGCCGGTGTTTTTCGGCTCGGGCATCAACAATTTCGGCGTGCAGGAAATCCTGCAGGCGCTGGTGGACTGGGCGCCGCCGCCGCAGCCCCGGGTGGCCTCCACGCTGCAAGCCGCGGCAGAGGCGGGGAGCGAAGCCCCCACTCGCGCCGTGCAGGCCACCGAGTCGCCCTTCACCGGCTTTGTCTTCAAGATCCAGGCCAACATGGACCCGCGCCACCGCGACCGCATAGCGTTCCTGCGCGTGTGCTCGGGCCGCTACAAGCCGGGCATGAAGGTGTGGCACGTGCGCGACGGCCGTGAAATGAAAATCGGCACCGCCATCACCTTCATGGCCAACGAGCGCGTGGCCAGCGACGACGCCGTGGCCGGCGACATCATCGGCATTCACAACCACGGCCAATTGCAGATCGGCGACACGCTGTCCGAGGGCGAAGCGCTGCGCTTCAAGGGCATTCCCTATTTCGCGCCCGAGCTGTTCAACCTGGCGCGCCCGCGCGACCCGTTCAAGGCCAAGCAGCTGCAGAAGGGCCTGAAGGAGCTGGGCGAGGAGGGCGCCGTGCAGGTGTTCGATCCCGGCACCGGCAGCATCCTGCTCGGCGCGGTGGGCCCGCTGCAATTCGAAATCGTGGCGCAGCGCCTGGCCAGCGAATACAAGGTGGACGCGGTGTACGACAGCGCCAACCTGTATTGCGCGCGCTGGGTGACCTTTCCCGACGAAGCCACGCGCCGCAAGTTCGAGCACGACGAGGCCGCGCGCCTCGCCCGCGACATCGACGACAATCCGGTCTACCTCGCGCCCACCAAGGTGAACCTAAAGCTCACGGAGGAACGGTGGCCCAACGTGGGCTTTCACGCCATCCGTGAGCATGGGCAGAGGATGGTGCACGCCTAAGCGTCAGCGAAGACTAGTCGTCCAGGCGGAACCCGATCTTCACCGTCACCTGCCAGTGGGCGATCTTGTCCGCGGCCATCACCCCGCGGATTTCCATGACCTGGAACCAGTCCATGTTGCGCACGGTGCGCGAGGCCTTGGCGATGGCGATGCGCACGGCTTCATCGCTGCTGATGGGGGAGGTGCCGGTGACTTCCAGGTTCTTGTATACGTGGTTCATGTGGGTCTCCTGGCCGATGGGCGCAAAGGGACGCGCGGAAAGCGCGCCCACACCATGATAGACCTAGCCCGGCGCCACGGCGATAGGCAAAGACCTACGCGGGATGGCGGCGGCCGGCCCGCCGGTGATGGCCTTGATGATGGGGCAGCGGTGGCGACCCGGCGTGTGCGCGCACACGTCCAGCAGGTGCTGGAGCGACTGCGCCATGCGCTCCAGGTCGGCCAGGTGGGCGCGGATCTGCGCCAGCCGCTGGCCGGCGATGCGGCGTACGCTGGCGCGGTCGGTGCCCGATTCCAGCTTCAGCAGGTCGGACACCTCCGCAAGGGAAAAACCCAGCTCCTGGGCGCGGCGGATGAAGCGCAGGCGCTCGGCCAGTTCTGGCGCGTAGGCGCGCTGCCCGCCCAGCGGGCGCTCGGGCGTGGGCATGAGGCCGATGCGCTGGTAGTAGCGCACAGTCTCCACGTTGACGCCCCCCGCGGCGGCCAGTTCCCCGACTTTCAGCGGCAGGGAATTCGACGCTGCCGGAGCGTGTGATTTCGCGCTGGGCATGGTGAACTCCGTACTTGAGTACGGATTTAGCATGAAGGCGGCGAGACTAAAAATCAAGAGCTGCCTGTTCTTGACGGCAGGATAGTGGCCCGGTTTGCCCTATATGCGTGCGTCAAGTAGCCTATGATTTTTCCGCTCGGAATGCCTCATTGGACGCCTCAAGTCCGCTGCGCGAATCGCAGCGCCTCGTTTTAGATACCAACGCCGCCCTCGACTGGCTGATGTTCCGCGACAGGCAGTTCCAGAGCATCGCCGCGGCCATCGAAGCGCGCCAGCTGCAGCTCTTCACCGACGCGGCCTGCCTCGAGGAACTGCACCGCGTGCTGCAGTACACCAAGTTCGGCCTCGATGAAGCCAGGCGCGCTGAGCTCTCGGCCAAATATCAAGCGCACGTCACCATGTGGCCGCCTGGCCATAACGAAGGTTCAGCGCTGCGCGTGCCGCTCCCGATGTGCAGCGACCCCGACGACCAGAAGTTCATCGACCTGGCGCACCGCACCCAGGCCATTCTGGTGACCAAGGACAAGGCCCTGCTCAGATTGCGCCGCGCGGCGAAAGCCATAAACTTGGCAATCATGCATCCCGACCATTTCACCGAAAAGCTTCGCGAGCCGGCCACCTGACGCCGGCAGTTTCCGCGCGCTAAACTGGCTGCTGACCATCCAGGAGGAGAATCAAATGGAGATGTGGGAAGTCATTGTCCGCGAATGTGTTCGCGATGTCATGGCCCGGTATAACGCCTATGGCGACCGCGGCGCCATCGACGACATGGTGGCGCTGTTTGCGCCCGACGCCGTCATGACGGCCGGCGAGCGCGTGTGCCATGGCCGGGACGAGATCCGCACCATCTTCACCGGCGGCGCCGCGGTGTTCAAGACCGCCTCCGGCGCGCGCGCGCCGCGGGTGAAGCACTTCACCACCTCGCCGCAAATCGACGTGGACAGCCCTACCTCCGCAAGGGCGCGCTGCTGGTACCAGGTCGTCATGAACCATGGCCTCGACCACTGGGGCAGCTACAAGGATGAGTTCACCGTGGTGGACGGGCGCTGGATGTTCAAGTCGCGCCGCGTCACCACCGACGGCGTGAGCGACAAGTCGCTGGTGACCATCACGCCAGGGAAATGAGCTCCGGAAAATGAGCCGGCAAATGACATTGGAATGGCGTTTCTGCTGAATTGAGGGGCGGCTTTTACCTATAATCCCAGGGCTGGCCAACATCTGACTGGGAGGGAAGATGAGCAAGTCCTTTGCCGCGCACGCCGCGGCCGTATGCGTTTTGGCGGCGGGCGCCGCCGCGCAAATTTTCGCGGCTCCATGCGCGCAGGCGCAGGGCGCGCCCATTGAGCGCACCAAGCTCACCGATGCCGAACTGAGTTGCGCGCAGATTTACGCCGAGAGCGGGCAGATGGACAAGGTGGCCGCCGACGCGCGCGCCGCTCAGGAGAAGGGCAACAACACCGCCACCGCGGGCACGGTGGGCAACGTGGCGGCCGAAGTGGCGGGCCGCACCGGCCTGTTCGGGCAGTTGGGCGGAGTGGCGGGCTCGCTGTTCGGCAAGCTGGCCGCGCAGACGGCCGCCAACACCGTGCAGCAATCCGGCCAGAGCGACGCCCAACTGGCGGCCGAGCGCGCGCGCCAAGCCGGCGCGCGCAAGGAATACCTCGCCGCCCTGTTCACCAACAAGGGCTGCAAGGCCTCCGACCTGGCCTACAACCCGCCCACCCAGCCCGCCATGGTGCAGGCGGCGTTGCAGGCCACCGCGCCGGCAGCGGGAGGAGCAGGCGGCGCGGCAGGAGGCGCAGTAGGAGGCATAACGGCGGGAGGCACAACGGCGGCCCCGGCCGCGACGACCGCGGCGCTGCTGCAGAAGCCGGCGGTGAGCGCGCTGCCCGACGCCGATCCCGACGCCTTCTTCAAGGGCAAGACCGGCGGCACGTTCGGCAAGGACATCACCGAGGTGCTGCCCGGCAACAGGCGCGTGGCCGTGGCGGGCTTCCGCGTGGCCTTCATCACCCGCAACACGGCGCACGCGCAGGTGCGCGCCAGCTACCTGCCCGGCCGCGACACCAGTGGCGCCAGCTCCACCCTGGTCCTCAACCTCTCCGGCGTGGACACTGCGGCCATGCAGGCGCTCACGGACCGCGCCTATGCGGACTTCCTGGCGCAGTTGCGCCTGGCCGGCCGGGAAGTGCTGTCGCCGGACGAGTTGAAAGAGTTTCTGGCCGGAGTTGAAGTAACGCCTTCCTCTCCCGCCAAGCCTTATGTCAAGGAGGCCAACAACCAGACCGCCATGGTGTTCGCGCCCGCCGGCATGCCGCTGTGGTTCCACAACTGGGACGGGCATTGGGCCGACAAATCGCCATTCGAGCAGAAGAACATCCGCGCCGTGGCCGAGTATTCCAAGAAGCTCAACGCCATCGTCATTGCGCCGCTCATCGTCGTCAATTTCGCGCGCATGCAATCGAGCGGCAATCAGTCCGGCCTCGTCGCCTCCAGCGCCGAAACCGGCGCTACCCTGCGCATGGCCGTGGTGGCCTTCACCAGCCACGTGGTGCGCTCGGACGAAAGCCGCGACGGGCTGGTCATGAAGGGCGACGAAGGCTCGGTGGCCCTGCAGAACGCCGCCTTTGCCAGCGAACTGCCCTTCGGCGAAATGCGCGAAATCTCCTCCGACGACAACAAGGAGATCAAGGGGGCATTCGATGCGCTGGGCAAGGCCATGGGCATGGCCAATGCCGGCGGCGCCGCGCGCAGCAAGAAGGAGGCGGTGGCCGAGACCAGCAATCCCCAGTACGTGGCCGCCGCATCGGACGCGCTGGTGCGCGCCACGGGCACGTTCGCGCGGCTGTTCCAGAAGTATCCCCCGTCCGGAGCCGCGACCGCGAGCAGATAGCCGCCACGCAAGTCGGCCGGCGCGGTCCGCCGCCGTCGCGCGCGGCGCCAGTACTGACGGTATGATGGTCCACATCCGGACCACACCGCGATCAAGGAGGATAGCGATGCCGATCA
>DATNCF010000365.1:0-28460 GCA_035571675.1 Burkholderiales bacterium
CATCTTGCGGAGCAGCGCCGGCAGCACGTGCGAATTCTGCAGGTCGTAGTGGTCGCCCAGCCCGTACAAGTTGGTGGGCATCACGGCGAGAAAGCGCGTGCCGTACTGGCGGTTGTACGACCAGCACATCTCGATGCCAGCGATCTTGGCCATGGCATAGGGTCGGTTGGTGGGCTCCAGAGGACCTGTCATCAGGTAGTCCTCGCGCATGGGCTGGGGGCAATCGCGCGGATAGATGCACGATGAGCCCAGGAACAACAGCCGCTTCACCCCAACACGCCAGGATTCATGGATGACGTTGGTTTGGATGACGAGGTTCTGGCGGATGAATTCCGCCGGATAGGTGTTGTTGGCCAGGATGCCGCCCACGCGCGCGGCGGCGTCCAGCACGTACTCGGGCCGCTCGGCCTCGAAAAAACGCCGCGTGGCCTGGGCGTCTTCCAGGTCGAGTTCGGCGTGCGAGGGCGTGATCAGGTTGTGATGGCCCGCGGCGCGCAGGCGGCGCACCAGGGCCGAGCCGGCCAGGCCCGACGCCCCCGCCACGAAAATGCGCGCATCGGCCCGCATGCTATTCGTGCCGCGCCGGCGCGGCATGGCCGTGGCTGCGCACCAGTTCGTCGCGCTCGGCCTCGCGCAGGTCTTCGCGCGCCATTTCCTCCACCAACTCGTGAAAGCGCGTGCGCGGCGTCCAACCCAGCACGCTCCTCGCCTTGGCGGCATCGCCCAGCAGCGACTGCACCTCGGCCGGCCGGTGGTATTTGGGGTCCACGGCTACGATGACGCGGCCGCTCTGGTCGTAGCCCTTTTCGTCGACGCCGCTGCCGCGCCAGGTGAGCCCCATGCCCAGCACCCTGGCCGCCGCGTCCACGAACTCGCGCACGCTGTGCTGCTCGCCGGTGGCGATCACCAGGTCCTGGGGCTCGGGCTGCTGCAGCATCAGCCACATGGCCTCCACGTAGTCGCGGGCGTGGCCCCAGTCGCGCAGCGCCGACAGGTTACCCAGATACAGGCAGTCCTGCAGGCCCAACTTGATGCGTGCCAGGGCGCGCGTGATCTTGCGCGTGACGAAGGTCTCGCCGCGCACCGGCGACTCGTGGTTGAACAGGATGCCGTTGCAGGCGTACAGGCCGTAGGCCTCGCGGTAGTTCACGGTGATCCAGTAGGCGTACAGCTTGGCGACGCCGTAGGGCGAGCGCGGATAGAACGGCGTGGACTCGCGCTGCGGAGTCTCCCTCACCAGGCCGTACAGCTCGGAGGTCGAAGCCTGGTAGAAGCGCGTCTTGTTCAACCCCAGTATGCGCATTGCTTCAAGCAGGCGCAGCGCACCCAGCGCGTCGGAATTGGCCGTGTACTCGGGCTCTTCGAACGACACCGCCACGTGGCTTTGCGCGGCCAGGTTGTACACCTCGTCGGGACGCACGCTTTGCAGCACGTGCGTGAGGCTGCTGGAATCGGTCATGTCGCCGTAATGCAGCACGAAGCGCCGGCCGTCCACATGCGGGTCCTGGTACAGGTGGTCGATGCGGTCGGTGTTGAACAGCGACGTGCGGCGCTTGATGCCGTGCACCACGTAACCCTTGCGAAGCAGAAAATCGGCCAGGTACGAGCCGTCCTGGCCCGTGATCCCGGTAATCAAAGCGGTTTTTGGCATGTGTTACCCGTGCCCGGCCAGCCTGTGTTCGGGCCGACAGTATGCAATTGAAGGTCTTGAATTTTAATTCATTTTCCCACCCGCGTTAAGCGACGCCTATGTCCCTTGGGGGCGGTCGGGGCGGGGCGGGCCTGGCGGTATAATGCTCGCCCCTCAGACCGTCCCCGGGCACCACCCCTGGCACCACCCGCCTCTGGCTTTCCCCGCAGGCCCCTGCGAAGTCCATGTCCTCCGAAATCAAATCCCATCTCACCGAACTGCTGGCCCAGGCGCTGGCCAAGGTCGCGCCCCAGCAGCCGGCGTCGCTTATTTCCCTGGAGCGTCCCAAGCAGGCCCAGCATGGAGACTATTCCTGTCCCACGGCCATGCAACTGGCGCGGCTGCTGAAGCGCAAACCCCGCGACATCGCCGACGAGCTGGTGGCGGCACTGCCCGCGTCGCCCTGGCTGGCGCGCGCCGAGGTGGCCGGCGCGGGCTTCATCAACCTCACCGTGCGCGAAGCGGCCAAGCAGCACGTGGTGCAAAGCGTTCTGGCCAGCGGGGCCGACTTCGGCGCCTCGCAGCGCGGACGGGGCCAGCCGGTGCTGATCGAATTCGTCTCGGCCAATCCCACCGGCCCCCTGCACGTGGGCCATGGGCGCCAGGCGGCGCTGGGCGACGCGCTGGCGGCCCTGTTCGAGATCCAGGGCTTCGCGGTGACGCGCGAGTTCTATTACAACGACGCCGGCGCCCAGATCGACATGCTGGCGCGCTCGGTGCAGGCGCGCGCCAAGGGCTTGGGACCGGAGTCGCCGGACTGGCCCAAGGACGGCTACCAGGGCGACTACATCCGCGACATCGCCGCCGACTTCCTGGCCAAAAAGACCGTGTCCGGCGAGCGCGTGCCCGCGGTCACCGCCTCGGGCGACCCCGACGACCTCGACTCGCTGCGGCGCTTCGCCGTGGCCTACCTGCGCCGCGAGCAGGATGCCGACCTGTCGGCTTTCGGCGTGAAGTTCGACGTCTACTACCTGGAATCCTCGCTGTACGCCGAAGGCCGCGTGGACAAGGCCGTGCAGGCCCTCATCGCCGCCGGCAAGACCTACGAGAAGGATGACGCCCTGTGGCTGCGCACCACCGACTACGGCGACGACAAGGACCGCGTCATGCGCAAGTCCGGCGGGGGCGGCTACACTTATTTCGTGCCCGACGTGGCCTACCACATCACCAAGTGGGAGCGCAATTTCCCCCGCGCCATCAATGTGCAGGGCTCGGACCACCACAGCACCATCACGCGCGTGCGCGCCGGCCTGCAGGCGGCATCCAGCGGCTGGACCAAACCGATACCGCCGGGCTACCCTGACTACCTGCTGCACAAAATGGTGACCGTGCTGCGCGGCGGCGAGGAAGTGCGCATCAGCAAGCGCGCCGGTTCGTACGTGACGCTGCGCGACCTCATCGACGAGGTGGGCCGCGACGCCACGCGCTTTTTCCTGGTGTCGCGCAAGGCCGACAGCGAATTCGTGTTCGACGTGGACCTGGCCAAGTCCCAATCCGAGGACAATCCGGTGTACTACGTGCAGTACGCGCATGCGCGTATCTGCTCGGTGCTGGCGCAGTCGGGCGAAGATGAAGCCGCGCTTGCGGAAGCGGCGCGTTCGGCAACGCAATCGGCTGAAATCCTGGCGCCGCTCAGCGGCGAGCGCGAACTGGCGCTGCTGTCGCGCCTGGGCGACTACCCGGAAGTCCTGGACACCGCGGCGAACGAGCTGGCGCCGCACCAGGTGGCGTTTTACCTGCGCGAACTGGCGGGGGAGTTCCACAGTTACTATAATGCCGAGCGCTTCCTGGTGCCGGATGCGGCACAAAAGCGCGCGCGCCTGGCGCTCATCCTGGCCGTGCGCCAGGTGCTGCAAAACGGCCTGCGGCTGCTTGGCGTCAGCGCCCCGGAAAAGATGTAACCCCAAAGAGATGCGGCGCATGGCGGGCGCACATGCGGTCGTCCCGCATCAGTTCAAGGCGGTCCCGATTTGAATAAAGACTTCAAGCCCCGCAACAGCGCCGCGGCCCGCCCTCGGGGCGGCGGCCTGCTGCTCGGGCTGTTCATCGGCTTCATTCTCGGCCTGGGCGTGGCCGCGGCCATCGCGGTGTACGTATTCAAAAGCCCGGTGCCCTTCGTCAACAAGGGCAACCCGCCCAAACCCGGAGCCTCCGACGCCGGCACCGTGGGCAAGGCCGCCCGTCCCGAGGAAAAGCCGCGCTTCGACTTTTACCGCATCCTGCCGGGCCAGGAAGAGCCGGTCACGGACAAGCAGTTGCGCGAAGCGGCCAAGCAGGCCGCCCCCGCCACTCCCGCCGCACCCGGCAGCGCGCCCAACTCGCCCGCGACTGTCGCCAGCCCGAGCGGACCGCAGGACATTTATTTCATCCAGGCCGGTGCCTTCCAGAACCCCGCCGACGCGGACAACCTGAAGGCCAAGCTGGCGCTCCTGGGGCTCGAGGCCAGCGTGGAACCCACCGACGTGCCGGACAAGGGCACCTGGTACCGGGTGCGGATGGGACCTTTTTCACGCATCGAGGAAATCAACCGCGTGCGCGGCCAGTTGGCTCAGAACGGAATCGACGGTTCGCTGGTCAAAATCAAAGACCCCTCGGCGAAACCTTGAACCACCTCCAAACCCTGATCACGGCCAAGCCTCATCCTCTTTACCGACCTAATCCCTAGGACAACCATGCTGAAATCTCTGTTGGTCGCCGCAAGCCTTTCCCTGGCCGCCCTGCTGCCCGCCTCGGCCGGCGCCCAGAACGCCTCCAAGACCCCGGTCAAGGGCAGCCAGTACGTGGAACTCTCACCCTCCCAGCCCGTGGACACCGAGGGCAAGGTGGAGGTGATCGAGTTCTTCTGGTATGGCTGCCCGCATTGCTACGCGCTCGAGCCGCTGATCGAGCCCTGGGAGAAGAAACTGCCCAAGGACGCCGTGTTCAAGCGCGTGCCCGCGGTGTTCAACGACCAGTGGGGCATCGCCGCCCGGGTGTACTACACCCTGGACGCGCTGGGCGAGGAGACCCGCCTGCGCCGCGCGCTGTTCGACGCCATCCACAAGGAAGGCCTGAAAATCACCGACGAGTCGGCCACCACCGACTGGATGGCCAAGCACGGCATCGATGCCGCCAAGTACAAGGCCACCTACAACTCCTTCGCCGTGCAGTCCAAGCTGGCGCGCGCCCAGCAGATGACCCAGAGCTACCGCCTGTCGGGCGTGCCCACCTTCGTGGTCCAGGGCAAGTACCTGGCCGGCGCGGAGCAAAACGGCGACGGCCAGCCGTTGCTCGACGTGACCAGCTACCTGGTGGCCGAGGTGGACAAGCAAATCAGCAAGAGCGCCGCCAAAGCGCCCGCCCCGGCGCCGGCCAAGGCCGACGCCAAGAAGCCGGCGAAGAAAGCGTCCTGATATTTACTTCGGCGTGATAAGTATTCGCGCCTCGGTAGCACGCCCGAACCTCCGGGGATTGAAGCCCTGGAGGTTTTTTTTCGGGCTGACGCTGCTGTTTTGGAGCCTGCTTTCGCCGGCCCAGGCGCAGTCCGGTCCAACCAAGGGTCGCGATTACCTGGAAGTGCCGCAATTCCAGCCGGCCGGCAACACCGTCCAAGTCATCGAGTTCTTCTGGTACGCCTGCCCCAACTGCTACGCCCTGGAGCCGCGGCTGGCGCGCTGGGCGGCGGCGCTGCCCGCCGACGTCACGTTTCGCCGCGTGCCGGCCGTGCCCAATGCCCAATGGGGCGTGGCGGCGCGAGTGTACTTCGCGCTCGAAGCCCTGGGCGAGGAACGGCGCCTGCGCGGCGCGCTGTTCGACGCCATTCACCGGCAGGGCCTGCGCATCACCGACGAGGACGCGGTGCAGGCCTGGGTGGCGCTGCACGGCGTTAACGCGCGCGACTACGCCGCCGCCTATCGCTCCTTTGCCGTGGAAAACCAGCTCGAGGGCGCCATCCGCATGACGCGCGACTACGGCATCCAGTCCCTGGGCGTGCCCACCCTGCTGGTGGGGCGCTATATCACCAACGCCGACATGACCGGCAGCCCGCGCGCCCTGCTCGACATGAGCGACCATCTCATCGGCCTGGCGCGGCGCGATTTGCAGGCCTCATCTTCGACTACTTCGCCGGCTACCTCGCCGGCTCCTTGATCGGCGCCGCGCTGGACGCGCCGGCAGGTGAAGAAGCCGGCGGCTGCATGGGCGCGAGCGGCAACCCCGCCGCCCGCCACGCCGCATAACCTCCGCGGTACCAGTACACCTGCCGGTAGCCGGCGGCGAGGGCGCGGCGCGCGGCGTTGTACGACAGCCAGCACTGCGCGTTCACGCACAGGAACACCAGCGCGCGCTGCTTGTCTCCCGCGGTGATTTGCCCCAGCAGCGCCGCGAACTGGGCCTGGATGGGGTCCACGAAATTGTCGCCGCGGCCGGCGCCCGGAATCCATAGCGCCCCGGGCAGGGTCTCATGCCCTTCCCCGCCCGCCACGTCGATGACCAGAGGCGGGTTGGCGCCCGCAAGCCGGTCGCGCAACTCCGCCGTGGTGATGACGCTGCCATCGGGAAGGCTGCGCGGCGTGGGCGCACTGTAGGGCGGGCGGCGCAGTTCCTCGATGGGGGCGATGCCCCAGTCGCGGTCCTCGTCGGCAAAGCCCTGGGCCCACGCCATGCCGCACAACAGCAGCGGTGACAACAGGCCAACCCAGCGAAGACGGCGCAAAGACATGCCCAATCCTAACCCGTGGTCATGATCCATGCGGGACCGCCAAATTTGTCACGTCCGGGGGGCGGCAATCAGGACGTTCCGCTTTGGCAAATACCAGGCATCGGGCATATCATGGGCCTCCTCAACGCCCCTCTGGCCGGTCTCTCCATGCCTTCATTTTCGTCCATGTCACTGATCCGTGCGGCCTATTCGATCTTGGCCGCAGTCCTGCTCGCCCTTGGACCGGCCGGCGCGGCGCAGGCCCAGGCCATCCAGGCCGGCCGCGAATACCTCGTGCTCGACCCGCCCCACCCCGTCTCAACGGGCCCGCGCATCGAAGTCATCGAGTTTTTCTACTACGGCTGCCCCATCTGCTACGAGTTCCAGCCACAGCTCACGCGCTGGCTGAACTCCGCCCCCGAATACGTGGCCTTCCGCGCCGTGCCCGTGGTGGGCCAGGAAGCCTACGACAATTTCGCCAAGCTCTACTACACGCTGGACTCGATGGGGCAAGCCGCCCGGCTGCACTGGCCCATCTACGACAACTACCACTTCGACGGCGTGAAGCTGAACGAGGAGCCGGTGATGTTCGACTGGGTGGCGCGCAACGGCGTCAACCGCGAGCAGTTCATCGCCACCTACAATTCCGACGCCGTGAAAAAGCAGCTCGCCGACACGGACGAGCTGATGAAGTCGTACAACGTGAAGGGCGTGCCGACGGTTATCGTGGATGGGAAGTATTTCACCTCGGGGCGGCTGGCGGGGAGCACACGCAGGCTGGCGCAGGTAGTCGATGAGTTGGTCAAACAAGCCCGCAGCGAACGGCCCAATTAATACCAGATAAAAATTAGTCCTCTCATCGCGCCGTGAAAATTTTTCTCACTGGCGCTTCTTCGGGGATTGGGGCGGCGCTGGCGGTGCTTTACGCACGCTTGCATGGCGCGAACGCGGTACTGGGAATTTCTGGTCGCGATGCCCGCCGCCTTGCGGCGGTAGCTGAAAAGCTCGCTCCGGCCACCGTTGTCACCTATGCTTTGGATGCCACGGACTCCGCCGCATTGGCTCGCGCTGCCGAGGACTTCATGGCTCGCCACCGCATGCCTGACATGGTGATTGCCAATGCCGGTGTGTCACTGGCCACTGAAGGCCATCGCGCCGAGGACATTCCGGTGCTACAAGACTTGCTCGCCATCAATACCGTCGCGTTGGCCGCCACGTTGCAGCCCTTCGTGGAACCGATGAAGAAGGCCGGACAGGGAAAGCTCGTCGGTATTGCCAGCATCACAGGCATCCGCGGCATCCCCGGCTCGGGCGGCTACAGCGCTTCCAAAGCCGCTGCCATTGCGTGGCTGGAGGCGCTGCGGGTGGAATTGCGCGGCAGCGGGGTGAAGGTGGTGACGATTTGCCCAGGTCCGATCGATACCCCCATGACCCAGGTGAACAACTACCACATGCCGTTCTTGCTGACGGCTGAAGAGGGGGCGAAGCGGGTCGCCAAGGCCATCGACTCCGGGCGCAGCTTCGCCATCATTCCCTGGCAGGTGAGCATGGTGTTTCATATCCTGCGTTTGCTGCCGGCCTGGGCTTATGACGCGCTGGTGGTGAAGGCGCCGCGCAAGCCGCGACGAAGTTGAGCCCAACAATTTTCAACGCGAAGCCGCAGGCCAGAGTGACGATGCGGAAAAGACTCCAGGCTCAAGGATTCTCACTTTCCTGTGTGGTGACAAAAGGCACACAGAGCGTTAAAATACCGCATGAAGCTTTTTCGATGGAGTTCGGAAAAGAACGCGGCGCTGAAGAAGAGTCGCGGTGTCTCCTTCGAAAGCATTACGGTCGCAGTCGAGTCCGGCGGGTTGCTTGATATCCTCAGTCATCCCAACAAGGCGCGGTATCTCCACCAACGGGTGCTTGTAGTTGTTCTCAGCAATTACGTCTACTTGGTGCCCTTCGTCGAGGAAAAGGACCACTACTTCCTTAAGACCATCATCCCAAGCCGCAAGGCCACGCGGGACTATTTGAGCCAAGGTGATCCAGATGCCGAAGATTGATGCCTACGAAAAGCAAATACTCAATGCTTATGACAGGGGCGGGCTTGTTTCGGCCCCAACCAAGGGCGAGATCGAGAAAATCAGGGCGGCAGCCCGGGCGACGGCCATCAAGGACCGGCGAGTAAACATCCGCCTGTCGTCCATCGATCTGAACGATATCCAAGTCAAAGCGATGGAAGAAGGGATTCCTTATCAAACCCTGATCGCCAGTGTGCTGCACAAGTACGTTACCGGCAGGCTTTCGGAGCGGGAGCCTGCCGCAAACCGCTCGCGCGGGGCCGCGCGCAAGCGTACGACGGGATAAAGTGGGGAATTTTCCTTTTCATCCCGAGCGTTCCGTCAATCCTCAAATCAGCAGCGGCACCACCGATCCCGCCAGCAACAATCCCATCACCACGTTGAACCCGCGCTGAAACTTCGGCGCCGCCAGCAACCGGCGCGCCCCCATGCCGAAACCCAGCCAGACAAATCCGCATGGCAGCGTGACGATGAAGAACATCGCCGCGATCTGCAGCGCCTGCTGCAGCATGGGCTCGTCCGGACGCAGATAAGCGGCCGAGGCGCCGGTGCACACCAGCCACGCCTTCGGGTTCAACCACTGCAGCGCGAACGCTCCGGCAAATCCGGTGATGCGCCGCTCGCCCCGCGCATCTCCTCCTTGATCAATCGGCGCGCTGGCGATCTTCCAGGCCAGCCACAGCAGAAATGCCGCTCCGGCCCATTTGATGACGACGAGGAGCGTCGCGCGTCCGAGCACGATGGCGCCCAGCCCCATGGCCACGGCGAACAGCATGGCGGCCATGCCGGCGCCGACGCCCACCAGCGCGGGCAGGCCGCGCAGCATGCCTCCCGCTGCGCCGGTTGCGGTGAGCATCACATTGCTCGGCCCCGGCGTGACGGCCGCGACGAACGAGAAGCTGATGAATGCCGCGGCCTGCTCGACGGTCATGAGGAGCGTGGAACTCCCTCTCCGTTGCGAATCAGTGGCGGCTCAGGTGGGCTTTTTCTTTCGAGATGCGGGCTGCTTCTTCGCCGCTGTTGCGGCGGCGTCCGTTAGCCGGAAACTGACGTACGTGCCCGGCGCATCCTCGATGACCTTCAGTCCGCCCTCCCCTGGCTTGCGCGCCGGCACTTTTTCGTCGCCGTTCAGGGCGCCCATCCACGCCTGCCAGTCCGGCCACCACGAGCCGGTGTGCCACTCGGCTGCCTTCTGCCATTCCGCGGCCGATTCGGGCAGTTGCGGATTCGTCCAGTAACCGTACTTCTTCGCCGCCGGCGGGTTGATGATGCCGGCGATGTGGCCCGAGCCGCCCAGCACGAATCTCACCTTGGCGTGTTCGACCAGCAGGCGCGCGCCTTTGTACGTGGACTTCCACGGCGCGATGTGGTCTTCGGCCGTGGAAACGAAGTACGACGGCGTGGTGATTTTGCGCAGATCGATGGGCGTGCCGGCGAGCGAAATGCCGCACGGCTGGACCAGCGCGTTCTTCATGTACATGTTGCGCAGGTAGAAGCTGTGCATGCGCGCCGGCATGCGGGTGGAATCGGAGTTCCAGTACAAGAGGTCGAACGGAAACGGCTCCTTGCCCAGCAGGTAGTTGTTGATGACGAAGGACCAGATCAGGTCGTTGGCGCGCAGCATGTTGAAGGTGGTGGCCATTTCCGCCCCTTCCATGTAGCCGCCGCGCTCCTGCATCTTGCGCTCGATGTTGGTTATCTGCTCGTCGTCCACGAACACGCCCAGGTCGCCGGGCTCGGAGAAGTCGAGCATGGAGACGAAATACGTGGCGGTGGCGACGCGATCGTCCTTGTGTGCCGCCATGCGCGCCAGGGTGCCGGCGAGCAGCGTGCCGCCCAGGCAGTAGCCGATGGCGTTGACGCTCTTTTCGCCGGTGGCCTGCTCGATTGCGTCCAGCGCCGCGAGCGGGCCCTCCAGCATATAGTCGTCGAAGGTCTTGGCGGCGTGGCGCTCGTCGGGGTTCACCCACGAGATCACGAACACCGTGTGGCCCTGTTCCAGCGCCCAGCGGATGAAGGAGTTTTCCGGGCGCAGGTCGAGGATGTAGTACTTGTTGATCCAGGGCGGGATGATGAGCAGCGGCCGGCGCGCCACCTCTTTGGTAAGCGGCTCGTACTGGATGAGCTGGGCGAGGTCGCTCTGGTGCACCACCTTGCCGGGGGTGGTGGCCACGTTGCCGCCCAGCTTGAAGGCCTTCTCGTCGGTCATGCGGATGCGCAGCTCGCCCTTGCCCCGCTCCAGGTCGGCGAGCAGGTTGTCCATGCCGCGGATGAGGTTCTGCCCGCCCGACTGCAGGGTCTCGCGCAGCACCTGCGGATTGGTGAGCGCGAAGTTGGAAGGCGCCACCGCGTCCAGGTACTGGCGGGTATAGAAGTCGATCTTGCGCCTTGAGTCGGCCGGCACGCCCTGCACCTGCGACACCGCGTCATGAATGTCGCGTGCCGCGATGAGGTAGGACTGCTTGAGGTAGTCGAACAGAAAGCGGTTCTGCCACTCCTCGTCCCGGAAGCGGTTGTCGCCCTGGACGGGCGCGGCCAGCGGCGCCACGGGCTGCCCCATGAGGCGCAGCAGCGAGTTGTTCCACAGCGCGGTGTAATCCCAGAACATTTTCATCTGGGATTCGATGACGGGCCAGGGATTGGCCAGCGCGGCCGCCCACAAGTCCATGAAAGCCTTGGCTATGCCTAACTCGTCCTTGGGGGCCTCTACTTTCAGGCCTTCTTTGGCCTGGCGCTCCAGGTATTGCTGAAGAAGCTTGCTGGCGTGGGTGCTGACCTCGGCGAAGATTTTCGCCATAGCCTGGGAATCGGGGAGCGCGTTATTTTCGAGCGACTTGTCCGGGGTAGGCTTGTTCACCGCTCCTCCGAATACCAACCAAAATTGCTTACTAATCTTCTCGTAATCCCCATCCCCGGCCCTTCCCCAATGGGGAAGGGAGCAAAAACCCGGCACCCTGCGCTCCCCTCGCCCACAGGGAGAGGGGCTGGGGGAGAGGGGCTACGAGATAATCTATAACACCGAAAACCAGTAATTTTTATAGCGCCTGAAAGCGGATTATTCCGTCCGAACCCACTTCCCGTTTCAGCTTGCCTTCATGCATCAGGTAATGCAAATGGGCCAATGCCTCCCCCATTGCGATGCCGCTCTGGTGAGCATCCAATTCACGGTGGAATAGCGTGGGCAGGATATCTGAAGCGGATTTGGGCGTTGCGCAGTCCTTTAGCAACTCTGCCAGCCGCTCCTCATGGTGGTTGCGGATGAAGGCCAGGCGCGGGCGCAGGCCGCGGAAGGGCAGGCCGTGCGACGGCAAGACCAGGGTTTCTTCGGGCAGCCGGGAATGGCGGTCGAGCGAGCGGAACCACAGGCCCATGGGATTGCCGTTGGGCTCGGTGGCCTGCACGCTGACGTTGGTGGTGATGCGCGGCAGCACCATGTCGCCCGCGATGAGCACGCCCAGTTCCTCGCAGTGCAGGGCCGAGTGCTCGGGCGAGTGGCCGTAGCCGGGGATGATGGTCCAGCGGTGATTGCCGATCACCACCTGTTCGTCGCCCAGCAGGCGCCGGAAGCTGTCCGGGAACTGCCGCACGTTGACGCGGTAGCTGTTGCGCAACAGCAGCATCTGGTCGAGGATTTTCTTGGGCAGGCCGTTCTCGCGGTACATCTCGAGCAGGCGGGTGGGTTCGTGGCTGGCCACTTCCGAGTACACCGAGTGAGCGGCGTAGAATTCGCCCTGCGACATCCACAACTCGATCTTGAGCTTGTCGGCCAGCCAGCCGGCCAGGCCGCAGTGGTCGTTGTGGTAGTGGGTGCAGATGAGGCGGCTGACCTTGCGGCCGGCGAACGAGCCTTGGAAAATGCGTTCCCACAGCGCCGCGGTTTCGTCGTTGCGGAAGCCCGTGTCGACAATGGCGAACTGGTCGCCCTCATCGAGCAGCCACAGGTTGATGTGGTCCAGGCCGGCGAAGGGCAGGGGCATGCGCAGCCAGTGCACGCCGGGGGCGATTTCCTGGGTCACGCCGGGCGCCACGGGCTCGCTCACCACGTAGCGCGGGGAAGTGTCCGCGGCGGGTCTGGGTTCGGCCTTCGCGGGGGAGGTGCGGGTCATAGCGTGCTTTCGGTCCAAGAGACATGTGCACCGCGTTAAAACCACATCGCGGGTGTGCCGGGTCATTTTCGCAGATAATGTGCGCCATCGCATTTTCAACCCCTTCCCGAACCCTGCCGCGCATGTCCGGCGACGAAAAAACCACCTTCAGCATCACCGACCTGTCGCGCGAGTTCGACGTGACGCCGCGCGCCATCCGCTTTTACGAGGCGCAGGGGCTGCTCACCCCGCGGCGGGAGGGCAGCCGGCGCATCTACGCCAAGCGCGACTACGTGCGGTTGAAGCTCATCCTGCGCGCCAAGCGCCTGGGCCTGTCCCTGGCGGAAGTGGGGGAAATGTTCGAGGCCTACGACACGGCCCATGACGAGCGCCGCCAGCTCATGCAGTTCGTGGCCTCGCTGGCCAAGCGCCGCGAGCAATTGGAGCAGCAGCGCGCCGAGATCGACCAGGTGCTGGCGGAAATTCAGACCTTCGAGGCCCAGAGCCGCAAGCTGCTGGCCGGCCGCGAGCGGCGCGCCCCGCGCAAGGCTGCCTGAGCGGACAATTCTCCACGAATAGTCGGTCAAGTTGACGCTTACGTAAACGTAAAGTATGCTTAACAGCTGTTCAAATCGGGGTCAATGTGCGCGGAACTGTCGGCGCCCGCCTTAAGCGGGATTTTCGGCTCGCGCCTCGGGCCGGAATTTCGGCTCATACTTGTCCCCGAACCCAGGTGAACCCATCCAATTTTTCATCCCCGCCGTCCAGGCCGTAAGGAGAAGCACCATGCTGAACGATCCCGTCGTCATCGTATCCGCCGCCCGTACGCCCATGGGCGGTCTGCAGGGCGACCTGAAGGCCTTTAGCGCCACCGAACTGGGCGCCGCCGCCATACGCGCGGCGGTGGAACGCGCCGGCATCCGGCCCGACCAGGTTCAGGAAGTGCTGATGGGCTGCGTGCTGCCGGCCGGCCAGGGCCAGGCCCCGGCGCGCCAAGCCAGCCTGGGCGCCGGGCTGCCCCTCGGCACCGGCTGCACCACGGTGAACAAGATGTGCGGCTCGGCCATGAAGGCGGCCATGCTGGCCAACGACCTGATCGGCGTGGGCACCAACGACATCATGGTGGCGGGGGGCATGGAATCCATGACCAACGCGCCCTACCTGCTTCCCAAGGCGCGCGCCGGCTACCGCATGGGCCACCAGCAGGTGCTGGACCACATGATGCTGGACGGGCTGGAGGACGCCTACGCCAGGGATGAGTCGGGCGGCGGCCGCTCCATGGGGACCTTCGCCGAGGATTGCGCGGCGCGCTACAACTTCACCCGCGCCGAACAGGACAAGTTCGCCATCGCCTCGCTGGAGCGCGCCCAGAAGGCCAACAAGGAAGGCTGGTTCGCCTGGGAAATCGCGCCAATGGCCATCAAGACCGGCAAGGACGAGCGCTTCATGGAAATGGACGAGCAGCCCTTCAAGGCGAAGTTCGACAAGATTCCCCTGCTGAAGCCCGCCTTCCGCGCCGGCGGCACGGTCACCGCCGCCAATTCCTCTTCCATTTCCGACGGGGCGGCTGCGCTGGTGATGATGCGCCGTTCCGTGGCGGAAAAATTGGGCCTCAAGCCGCTGGCCGTCATTGTCGGCCACAGCACGCATGCGCAGGAGCCGGGCTGGTTCACGACCGCGCCGGTAGGCGCGATGCAGAAGCTGTTCGACAAAACGGGTTGGACTGCTGACAAAGTGGATTTTTATGAGATCAACGAGGCGTTTGCGGTAGTAACCTTGGCTGCAATGCGCGAGCACAAATTGCCGCACGAGAAGGTGAACGTGCATGGCGGGGCTTGCGCGCTTGGACACCCCATCGGCGCCTCCGGCGCCCGCATCATCGTGACGCTGCTGGGCGCGCTGCGCAAGTACGGCGGCAAGCGCGGCGTGGCGAGCCTGTGCATCGGCGGCGGCGAAGCAACTGCGATGGCCATTGAGTTGGTTTAATCTGCTGTATTGTTTTTAAGCAACTTCAAGGGGTCGCCCCATTCCCGCCCCTTCCCCCAGGGGAAGGGAGCAAACCCCGGCGCTCCGGACTCCCCTCTCCCGCCGGGAGAGGGGCCGGGCAGAGGGTAACGAGAAACATCACCTCTAAAAAACTGCCCTTACTGCTCCCATGTTGCTGACCCACGAACAAGAATTATTGCGCGATTCCATTCGCGATTTCGCCAGGGAGCAACTCGTACCGAATTCCCCTGCCTGGGACCGCGACAACACTTTTCCCAAAGACGCGCTCAGGTCCATGGCGGAAATGGGCCTGTTCGGCATCACCGTGCCGGAGAAGTACGAAGGCGCCGGCATGGATTACCTGTCGTTGGCCGTCGCCATCGAGGAAATCGCCGCCGGCGACGGCGCCTGCTCCACCATCATCTCGGTGAACAACTCGGTGGTGTGCGGCCCGCTGCTCGCCTTCGGCAACGAGGGTCAGAAGGAGAAATTCCTCAAGCCCGTGGCCAGCGGTCGCCAGCTCGGCGCCTTCTGCCTCACCGAGCCGCACGTGGGCTCGGACGCCGCCGCCATCAAGACCATGGCACGGCTCGAGAACGGCCAGTGGGTGCTGAACGGCGTCAAGCAGTTCATCACCTCGGGCAAGAACGCCGACGTGGCGATTGTGTTCGCGGTGACCGACGCGAACGCGGGCAAGAAGGGCATCAGCGGGTTCATCGTGCCCACCTCGACGCCGGGCTACAGGGTGGCCAGCCTGGAAAAAAAGCTAGGGCAGCACGCTTCGGATACGGCGCAGATCGTGTTCGAAAACTGCAAGGTGCCCGAAGAGAATCTGCTGGGGCAGCAGGGTGAAGGGTACCGGATTGCTTTGGCCAATTTGGAAGGCGGGCGCATCGGCATTGCCGCGCAGTGCATCGGCATGGCGCGCTCGGCGTTTGAGGCGGCACTGGACTACGCCAAGCAGCGCGAATCCTTCGGCAAACCGATTATTGAGCACCAGGCAGTCAATTTTCGCTTAGCCGACATGGCAACGCGGATCGAAGTTGCCCGGCAAATGGTTTGGCATGCGGCAACGCTTAAAGATGCGCAGAAGCCTTGCCTCAAGGAAGCATCCATGGCGAAATTGTTCGCCAGCGAGATGGCGGAATCGGTTTGCTCCGATGCGATTCAGATCCATGGCGGATACGGGTATGTGAACGACTTTCCCGTGGAGCGGATTTATCGCGATGTGCGGGTTTGCCAGATTTACGAGGGTGCAAGCGATATACAAAGGCTGGTAATCGGGCGCGCCATTGCAAGCGAATAAGTAGCTTCTGCTTTTGCACGAGGCCCCTCCCTCCGGGAGGGGGGATTTTCGGAGAAAAAAATCCATGGCTAATCCTGTCGAGTTCTACTTCGATTTTTCCTCTCCCTACGGCTACTTCGCCAGTGAAAAAATCAACGCCCTGGCCGCCAAGC
This sequence comes from Burkholderiales bacterium, assembly GCA_035571675.1. Lineage (GTDB taxonomy): Bacteria > Pseudomonadota > Gammaproteobacteria > Burkholderiales > SG8-39 > CAIYPG01. Next base: position 15,964 of record DATNCF010000365.1, read on the forward strand.
ACAATCGCTCCGTGGCCTGGAAGCCCGTCCTGCTTGGCATAATTTTCAAGACCACGGGCATGGCCCCGCTGCCCACCATTCCCATCAAGGGCGACTATGCGGTGCGCGACTTCCCGCGCAGCGCGCGTTACTACGGCTTGCCCTTTCGCCACCCGGACAACTTTCCCATCAGCGGCGTGGCCGCCAGCCGCGCTTTCTACTGGCTGGATGGCCGCGATCCGGCCGCGGCGCAAAAACTGGCTCAGGCGCTGTACCGCGCCTTCTTTGTCGACAACGTGGACATTTCCAACGCCGACAATGTGATTTCGGTAGCAGGAAAACTTGGGCTTGCGGCGGCCGAAGTGCAGGCGGGCATGAACGACGCCGCGGTAAAGGAGCGCCTGCGCGCCGAGGTCGCCGACGCTCAAACCAAGGGCGTGTTCGGGTCACCCTATTTCATCCTGGATGGCGAGCCGTTTTGGGGCTCGGACCGGATGGACCAGGTGGACCGCTGGCTCGCCACCGGCGGCTGGTGAAATAGATGGCTTTGCGCGCCCTGTGCGTGTTCTGCGGCGCGAGTTCCGGCAACCGTCCTGAATACGCCGCGGCGGCCGAGGCGCTGGGGCGCGCGCTGGCGGAACGAGGCATTGAGCTGGTATTCGGCGGCGGCGGCATCGGCATGATGGGCACGCTGGCGCGCGCCGCGCTGGCCGCGGGCGCCAGGGTCACCGGGGTGATCCCGGAGGCGCTGCAAAAGCGCGAGCTGGCCCTGCCGGGCATGAGCGAACTGCACGTGGTGGGTTCCATGCACGAGCGCAAGGCGCTCATGGCCGAGCGCTCGGACGGTTTCGTGGCGCTGCCCGGTGGTTTCGGTACCCTGGAGGAGTTTTTCGAAGTGCTGACCTGGGCGCAACTCGGCTTCCACGCCAAGCCCGTGGCCCTGCTCGACGTGGGGGGGTTCTATGCGCCGCTCATGGCGGCCCTCCAGCACATGGAGCGCGAGGGCTATATCCGCCCGGGACAGATGGACCTCATACTGGTGGACAGCGACATCGGCCGGCTGCTCGGGCGCATGGACGGCTACCGGGCGCCGCCCGCGCCGCGGTGGATACACAAAGGCGAAACTTAGGGGCAAACCTCATGACCCTCCCCACCTTCCAGACCCTGCAGATCGAGACGCGCGGCGGCGTGGCCACGCTGTGGTTCAACCGCCCCGACACGCGCAACGCTTTCAACGAGACCATGATTGCCGAGCTGTCGGCGGCCTTCGATGTCCTGGCCGCCGAAGCATCCGTTCGCGTGGTGGTGCTGGCCGGACGCGGCAGCGCCTTCTGTGCCGGCGCCGACCTGAACTGGATGAAGAAAATGTCCACCTACAGCTACGAGCAGAACCTGGCCGACGCCACGGTGCTGGCCGACATGCTGTACAAGCTGTACAACCTCTCCAAACCCACGGTGGCGCGGGTGCATGGCCCGGCCTTCGCCGGCGGCATGGGCCTCGTTGCGGCCTGCGATATTGCCGTGGCCTCTACCGAGGCGCGCTTCAAGCTGTCGGAAGTGCTGATCGGCCTCACCCCGGCCACCATCAGTCCCTACGTGATGAACGCCCTGGGTGAGCGCCAATCGCGGCGCTACTTTCTCACCGCCGAGACCTTCGGCGCCGAGGACGCGCTCAAGAACGGCCTGGTGCACGAATGCGTGGCGCCCGAGCGCCTGGACGAGGCCGTGAACGGCTTCGTGAGCCAGCTTCTGGCCGGCGGTCCGGCGGCCCTGACCATGACCAAGAACCTGATGCGCGACATGGCGCGCGCGCCGCTGAACGAGGAACTGCGCGCCCTCAGCGCGCGCTACATCGCCGAGATCCGCGCCTCGGCCGAAGGCAAGGAAGGCATCCATTCCTTCCTGGAAAAGCGCAAGCCCGCCTGGGTCGCCGCAAAGTAGCCGGAAGGGAACGCACATGAGCCTGCCCAAATCCGTACGCATTGTCGAAATGGGCCCGCGCGACGGGCTGCAGAACGAGGCGCGCGCCGTGCCCACCGAAGTGAAGCTGGAGCTCATCCATCGTCTGGCCGACGCCGGACTGCCCGGCGTGGAGGCCACAGCCTTCGTCTCGCCCAAGTGGGTGCCGCAGATGGCCGATTCCAGCGCCGTCATGCGCGGGCTCAAGCGCAAACCGGGCGTGGACTACCCGGTGCTGGTGCCCAACATGCAGGGCATGCGCGCCGCGCTCGACGCCGGCGCCCGCGAAGTGGCCGTGTTCGGCGCCGCCTCCGAGGCCTTCAGCAAGAAGAACATCAACTGCACCATTGCCGAGAGCCTGGAACGCTTCAGGCCGGTCACGGAAGAGGCACGCGCGAACGACGTGCGCGTGCGCGGCTATGTCTCGTGCGTCGTGGGCTGCCCCTACGAGGGCTTCATCGAGCCCGATGCGGTGGCGCGGGTCGCCAAAGCGCTGTACGAAATGGGGTGCTACGAAGTGTCGCTGGGCGACACCATCGGCGTGGGCACGCCGGCCAAGGTGCAGCGCATGCTGGAAGCCGTGGCACGCGAAGTGCCAATGAATAAGCTCGCGGTGCATTTACACGACACCTACGGACAGGCCCTGGCCAATATTTACGCGGCCATGGAAATGGGGATTTCCGTCATGGACAGCTCGGTGGCCGGGCTGGGCGGGTGTCCCTACGCCAAAGGCGCCAGCGGAAATGTCTCCACCGAGGACGTGTTGTACATGCTCGAAGGGCTGGGCATCTCCACGGGGGTGAGCCTGGAGAAAGTGTTCGAGGCGGGCCAGTTCATCTGCAAGGAATTGGGCAAGACGCCCGGTTCCAAGGTGGCGCAAGCCATGGCGGCCAAGAAGGCTGCCTGAAAGATCTGGTCGTTCGCGTGAGCAAGACCTCTTTTCGCGAGGCCCCGGCGTCCGCCGGGGGAGTGGCCTCGCCCTGCATCAACGTGTGCCACATGAATGACCAGCTTGGCCTGTGCGAAGGCTGCCGGCGGACCCTGGATGAAATCGCGCGCTGGTCTTCCTTCAGCAACGAGGAAAAACGCGCCGTGCTGACGCTGGTGGCAGAGCGGCGAGCACGGCACGGATAATCTCCTCCGCGAAGCGCAGGGCCTCGTCAGAAAGGCGGAATCAGGCCGTGAAGCTGGGCTCATCCTGGGCTGGCGCTCCTGCTGCGGCGCAGCAAATTCGACGCTCTTCCGAAACAGTGCGGCGCGGATATACTCGCTCTAACATCGGGCTGTAGCCCGCGCGGCACTGTTCTGGAGGAGCGGGCGGATGAACGCAGCATTGCTCGGGGTGGCGATTCGCGGCTATCGGCTGCGCCGGCGCCAGATACACAACGGCAAGCCCTGGACGCTGGACGACCTTGCCGTCGCCACCGACGACGACAAGGCGCATCTGTCCCGCATCGAGCGCGGCAGCATCCTGCCCAACCGCGCCACGCTGCTGCGCATCGCCGCCGCCCTGGAACTGGCCCGGCCGGAAACCGAATTCCTTCTGCGCCTCGCGGGCTTCGCGCCCCTGCTCGACACGCCCGGGCCCGAGGCGGCGGAAGCGGCGGTGCGCTGGCTGGCGCGCCAATCGCGCGCCTATCTCAACCCATTCACCCTGTACGCCCTCGACATGCGCGTGTGGTACACCAATGCGCTCTGGCTGCGGCTGATGGGCATGACCCCGGCGCGCTTTCGCACCTGCATGGTGGGGCATGACCTGACCGACTCCTATGTCGCGCATTGCAGCACCACCGATTTGGTGCACAGCCGCTACCGCAATCACGCCGAGCTGGAGCAGCGCTCGGTCATCCGCTGCCGCACCGCCGCCATCGACGGCCTGCTGCCCCAGGAACGCGTGAACGAGCTGCTGCGGAACGACAAGTTCCGCGCCATGTGGGAGGCCGGGGAGTCGCGCATAGCGCAATCCTGCCTGTCGGGCCAGCAGGCCTATTCGGAAGTCGATTACCCGGGCCGCGGCATACTGCGCTTCGACACGTGGTGGTGCCCGCTGCAGATCGACCCGCGCTTCCTGGTCATCCTGCACATCCCACACGATGTGTATACGCGCGAAGCCGTCACCGAAATCCGCCGCGACCCTCGCCCGGAACCGGGCGAGCCCTGCCTGTTCCACGGCTACGGCTGCGGGAACGCCACCCACCACGGCCATGCCGCCGCGGCCGCGGTGTCGCGAGCAAAGCCGGCCGGCCTGCACGCCGGCCACTAGGCCCTGTTAACACGCCCGCCACGCGGCGGGCCGCGAGCTGGCCACCGGCCTACCCTCACCTTTTCGAGGGCACTGCCCTTGCATATCCCCGACTTCAGAGGGCGCGAGCCGCTTCAGTTCTTTGCTTCCTGCGTCTTGAGCGCATTCCATCTGAGGTTGCGGTTGTTCGACAGCACCACCAGGCCCTTGATGTGGCCCTTGGACTCGTGGCCGTTGAACAGCAGCGTGTCCTCGCCCTCGCCGATGCGGAACGACACGTAAGTGCCGTTGACATAGGGCCGCTCGATGGGCCACTCGCGGCCGCGCAGCTTGGCCGTGCCCTCGAAATGCTGGTTTTTCTGCTTGATGTTGAACTCGATGGTCTCGGTGCCCTTCAAGGTGTGCACCGAGGAAGTCCAGCGCCCGCCGAGGTGCGCCGGCACCACCCAGAACAGGATGGCGCTTTCCTTCTTCAGGCCGACCTTTTTCTCCGGCACCGCGATCACTTCCTTGGCGTCGGGCTCCCAGTCGCCGATGCCGTAGTCGTGCGACACGATGCGCGTGCCGGGTCTGAGCGCTAGGAAGGCCGGCTGCAGCCTCTCGTTGTACTGGGGAATGAGGTAGATGGTGATGACCGTGGCCTGGGAAAAATCGCTCTTGAAAATATCCTGCTGCAGAAAGGTGGCGCGGTCGGTGACGCCGGCGATGCGCGCGTTCTCGTTGGCCAGCTTCACCAGCCGCGGGTCGTATTCGATGCCAACGCCGCGCGCCTTGTACTGCTGCGCGGCGGTGATGACAATGCGCCCATCGCCCGAGCCCAAGTCCATCAGGAAATCGTTGGAACGCACGCCCACCATGCGCAGCATGGCGTCGACGACGTTCTGCGGCGAGGTGACGTAGGGGGTCTCCTCGATGATCTTGGGCGTTTCGGTCACAGTCGGCGTGGTTGCCGGCTGTGACGTTGAATCCTGCGCGTAAGCCTGACCACAAAATGCAAGGCCTAGAAACAAGGCCGGCAGTAACGAGTATTTACGGTGATGCTTCAACTGGGTCTCCTCGCTTATTTTTGCGTTTCAATCTTCTGTTTTCCTCTCCCCCACCGCTCTCCCAAGGAGAGGGGCTCAAACCCGCGAGTTTTCCACCCTTCTCCCCAGGGAGAAGGGCCGGGGATGAGGGGAGTCGAATTAAACTTGTAAATTACGCGTAGCCCGCTTTGCCATAGGGCGTATCAGCATCTTTCTTATAGACCAGCAATCTGCGCCGATAAGACAAAACGATTTCATTACGTTGATTTCGCCCCCAAGTGTCCACGGTCAAAATCCCTTCATTGGGTCTTGATTTAGATTCGCGTTTTTCTATGACTTTTGATTCGGTCTGCATGCTTTCGCCCGCGTAAACCGGCACAGGCAGCTTCACATCCGTCCACCCCAGGTTCGCCACGACGCGCCCGAAGGTGCGCGTGCTGGCGGCCGTCGCCTGGGCGATCAGCCAGGCCTCGCTGATGCGGTACTGCCCGCCGGCATGCGCGTCCACCCAGGCCAGGTCGTGGTATTCGGGATTGGCTTCCATGGAACGCACCGCGTGCTCGATGGCCTCCTCGCGGCGGAAATGCCGGCGCGGAAAGTGCACGAACGTATCGCCGTCCCGGGCATCCTCGAAAAACAGGCCATAACGCTCGAGCAGGCTGCCGTCGGCCTGCCTGGCGTACATCTCGAAACGGGGCTCGGCGGCGGGCTCCAGCGCGGCAACGCGATACAGCGGATGACGGCCACGCTTGTACACCTCCACCTCGCAGGTGAGCTTGGCCACTTCCTTGCCGTGCTGGTTGATCCCGCGCGTCACCACGCCCACCAGCCCGCAGTCGGCATGGCCATCGGCCAGCGACACGATCTCGGACTCGGCATACAAGGTGTCGCCCCCGAACAGCGGCGAGGGCAGCAGCATTTCCGAGAAGCCGGGAATGGCGCGCTTGCGGCCAAAGGTGCGCGACGCCATGCCGATCAGGCGCTGGATGGTAAGCGTGCTCACCATGAGCGGCAACTTCCAGGTGGTCTGGGCCGCGTAATGCGCGTCGTAATGCAGCATGGCCGCGTTGATGGAGTCGAGCGACTCCTCGGTGTTGTCCTGCTGGGACAGAGTCAGGCCGGGGCGATGGCGGAAACGCTGGCCGACGGCAAATTCCTCAAAATCCAGGCCCCAACGCTCGCGATAGCGCTGATCGGAAATACGGTCGAAAAGATAGAAACTCATTGCAGAAAGCGCCAGAAATGGGTGGACGATTGTAGCAGCGGCTACAGGCGGCGACCTACGCACGGCACCGGCTTGAACCCTTCGGGAGCGCCGAGGAGCACAGGGGTGGCGGGGGCCGTCCGGCGCGTTGTCTGAGGGCGCGCAGCGACCGAGTTTACGCGCCGGCCCGCCGCCCCGAGCACCGCAGGGAAATCGCGCAGCGATCGCTCCCGCAGGGTCGCCTTTTCTTTGGATACTTTCTTTTGGCGAAGCAAAAGAAAGTATCTCGCCGACAGGCGAAACCGGTCCGGTTAGAATGCACCGCACTACCCCATGCGCCCAAACTACAAACCGCACCTCCGAACTGCGAACACCGTTCTCGCGCTGCTCGCGGCAGTAGTGCTATCCGGCTGCGCCAAAGAAAAATCCCAAGCCCTCCAAGGCTATGTAGAAGGCGAATTCGCCAACGTAGGCGCCTCCGCCCCTGGCACCCTCACCAAACTGACCGTCAAACGCGGCGACAAAGTAGCCCCCAACGCAACCCTCTTCACCCTCGACAACACCAGCGAACAAGCCGCCAAACAACAGGCCGAGGAACAGGTGAAGTCCGCCCAAAGCCGCCTCGCCAACCTGCAAACCGGCAAGCGCCCGCCCGAGGTGGCCGTGACCACCGCCCAGGCCGAACAGGCCGCTGCGGCAAGGCGCCTGTCCGAGCTGCAGTGGCAGCAGCAGCAAAAGCTGTTCAAGGGCGGATTCATTTCCCAAGCTGCGCTCGACCAGGCACGCGCCAACTACGACCGCGACATCGGGCGCTATGCCGAAACCGAAGCGCTGGGCCGCGTGGCGCGCCTGCCGCTGGGCCGCGACGCCGAGTTGCGCGCCGCCGCCGCCGACCTCGACGCAGCCAGGGCGGCGCTGGCCCAGGCCGACTGGCGCCTGTCGCAGAGAAACGGCGTCGCGCCCGCCAACGCCGAGGGCGCGCTGGTACAGGACACCTTCTTCGTCGAAGGCGAATGGGTGCCCGCCGGCCGGCCCGTGGTCAGCCTGTTGCCGCCCGGCAACGTGAAGGTGCGCTTCTTCGTGCCGGAAACACAAGTGGGTGCCGTCCATCCCGGCGATCCGGTGAGCATTGCCTGCGACGGTTGCGGAGCCCCTATATCCGCCAAAGTAAGCTTCATTTCCACCCAGGCCGAGTACACCCCGCCCGTGATCTACAGCAAGGACTCGCGCGCCAAGCTGGTGTTCATGATCGAAGCGCGCCCAGGCCCTCAGGACGGCGCGAAGCTCAGGCCCGGCCAACCCGTCGACGTAACACTCAACCCCTCTGCTACTACGGCAGCACCGAAACCTACCGCGCCGTAGCGCGGTCCCATTCCCCATAACAATGACCTCGCCGACCAACTCAACCGATTTGGTCATAGACGTTCACGGCCTGAACAAGCACTTCGGCGACAAGCATGTAGTACGTGATTTCGACATGCAGGTCCGCCGCGGCGAGATCTATGGTTTTCTCGGTCCCAACGGCAGCGGCAAGACCACCTCCATCCGCATGATCTGCGGCCTGCTCAAGCCCGATTCGGGCAGCGGCACCTGCCTGGGCCACGACGTGATACGTGAGTCATACAGGATCAAGCGCGAAGTGGGTTACATGACCCAGCGCTTCTCGCTGTGGGAAGACCTGTCCATCCGAGAGAACCTCGATTTCGTGGCACGCATGTACGGCATGCGCAATCGGCGCGAAACAGTGCAGGCCTCGCTGGAAAGCCTCGGCCTTGCCGCGCGTCAGGATCAGCTCGCAGGCTCGCTGTCCGGCGGCTGGAAGCAGCGCCTGGCGCTGGCCGCCTGCCTGCTGCACCAGCCGAAACTCTTGCTGCTGGACGAGCCCACGGCCGGCGTGGACCCCAAGGCGCGGCGCGATTTCTGGGAGCACATCCATGCGCTGGCCGGCAAGGGCCTGTCGGTGCTGGTGTCCACGCACTACATGGACGAGGCCGAGCGCTGCCACCGGCTCGCCTACATCGCCTACGGCAAGCTGCTGGTGACGGGAACGACTTCGGAAGTCATCGCCAGCCAGCACCTGGTGACCTTCGCCGTCAGCGGCGAGGATGCGCATGCGCTCACGGAGGGCCTCAGAAGCTCGCCCGCGGTGGCCCAGGTCACTCCCTTCGGCAACGTGCTGCATGTCACCGGGCGCGATGAAACGGAACTGGCACGCGCCATCGCAGCGGCCGCCCCCGGGGAGCGCTACCGCGTGGAAAAAATCGAAACCACCCTGGAGGACGTCTTCATCAACCTCATGGGCGGTACGCAGGACAATTTCCAGTGAGCGCCTTCTCCCTCTCCCGATGGATGGGCATCATCCTCAAGGAGTTCATCCAGCTCAAGCGCGACCGCCTCACCTTCGGCATGGTGTTGGGCATTCCCGTGCTGCAATTGCTGCTGTTCGGCTACGCCATCAACACCGACCCCAAGAACCTGCCGGCGGCCATCCTCTCCCGCGACAACAGCAGTTACACGCGCACCCTCATCCTGGCCATGCAGAACAGCGGCTATTTCAAGGTGGTGCGCCAGCTCACTGACGAGGCCAGCGCCGAAGCGTTGCTGGACAAGGGCGAGGTGCAGTTCGTCATCGAGGTGCCCGAGGACTTTTCGCGCAAACTGGGGCGCGGCGAGACGCCGCAGCTTTTGCTCGAAGCGGACGCCACCGATCCGCAGGCCGCGGGCAACGCCATCGTGGCCATGCAGGGCCTGGTCAATTCGGCGCTGGCGCGCGACCTCTCGGGCGCGCTGGCTACGGGCGCGCCCGTCCCGAACGCGGGCGGCATTCCCGGCACGCTGCCTGGGCCTGTGGATCTGCGCGTGCACCGGCGCTACAACCCCGAGGGGGTGACGGCCTACAACATCGTGCCCGGGCTGCTGGGCACCATTCTCACCATGACCATGGTGCTCATGACCGGCCTCGCCATGACGCGCGAGCGCGAGCGCGGCACGTTCGAGAACCTGCTCTCCACGCCCGCCCTGCCCATCGAGGTGATGACGGGCAAGATCGTGCCCTACATCCTGATCGGCCTGGTGCAGATGACGCTCATCCTGGTGGCCGCGTTGTGGCTGTTCCGCGTGCCCATGCAGGGCAGCGTGGTGCTGCTGTACGCCGTGGTGCTGGTGTTCGTGGCCGCCAACCTGACCCTGGGCATCACCTTCTCGTCGCTGGCCCGCAACCAGTTGCAGGCCATGCAGATGACGTTTTTCTTCTTTCTGCCCTCCATCCTGCTGTCGGGCTTCATGTTCCCCTACCGCGGCATGCCGGAGTGGGCGCAGTGGATATCCAGCCTGTTGCCGCTGACGCATTTCCTGGTGATGGTGCGCGGGATCATGCTGAAGGGGGTGGGCATGGCCGATTTGTGGCCGCAGTTGTGGCCGATACTGGTGTTTATGCTGGCAGTCGTCTTGGTCGGATTGGGGTTCTACAAGCGAACGCTGGACTAGCGCTTATCGCACTTGCCCAGTGCGCGCGTTCACCACAATGGCGTGCGCATTTCACCGGCGTCGTGCTTGCTCTATTGGGAAGGGGCTGAATTCAGGGGGTTTTTGCCTGGAGCCTTGGCTGGCATGGAGCATGCTGCATTGCAGCGCATGCTTCCCAGAAAACAGGTTTTTCAGGCCAAGCCGCGTCGCGAAGTGGTTGAGGCGGATTTGTTCGTCTGCGAAGTGCGGCTTGCCCAGGCGTCGTGGAAGCTGTCGCGGATCGATGTAGTCATTCAGAAAGCTGCGGCGGACTTGAACCGCTCAAAAAATCCGCTTGGTGTGCTTGTTGTCCTGGAGAAGGCAAAGAAGGAACGGCTGGATGCCGAAATCGAGTTGGCCAGAGCTCGGGCTCGTTGCCTGCGGGCCCTGATGCGCTGCTGGAAGACAGTGGGAGTGACGAGTTCCGTTCCAAAAAGGGCTTTTACGTTGCCCTCGCCCCAACCCCTCTCCCTGGGAGAGAGGGGCTAAGAAACCGGGGGTTTTCACCCTTCTCCCTATGGAGAAGGGACGGGGATGAGGGGAGCCAGAAAAAATAGCCTCAACCTATCCCTTCCCGTAGACCTCGCCGCCCTTCCGAACAAACTCCACTGCTTTTTGTTGCATGCCCTTGCTTAAGGCTTCCTGCTCGCCTACGCCTTGAGAAGCCGCATAGTCTCTTACATCTTGAGTAATTTTCATTGAGCAGAAGTGCGGCCCGCACATGGAGCAGAAATGCGCCAGCTTCGCGCCCTGCTGCGGCAAGGTCTTGTCGTGGAAATCGCGCGCCGTGTCGGGATCCAATCCCAGATTGAACTGATCTTCCCACCTGAATTCGAATCGCGCCTTCGACAAGGCGTTATCCCGAATTTGGGCCCCAGGATGCCCCTTCGCTAAATCCGCCGCGTGGGCGGCGATCTTGTAGGCGATGATGCCGTCCTTGACGTCTTTCTTGTCCGGCAACCCCAGGTGTTCCTTGGGCGTCACGTAGCACAGCATGGCGGTACCGTACCAGCCGATCTGTGCCGCGCCGATGGCCGAGGTGATGTGGTCGTAGCCGGGCGCGATGTCGGTGGTGAGCGGCCCCAGGGTGTAGAACGGGGCTTCGTGGCACTGCTCGAGCTGCAGGTCCATGTTCTCCTTGATGAGCTGCATGGGCACGTGGCCTGGGCCCTCGATCATGACCTGCACGTCGTGCTTCCAGGCCACTTGCGTCAGTTCGCCAAGGGTCTTGAGTTCCCCGAGTTGCGCTTCGTCGTTGGCGTCCCATACCGAGCCCGGCCGCAGGCCATCGCCCAGCGAGAAGCTCACGTCGTAGGCGCGCATGATGTCGCAAATGTCCTCGAAGTGGGTGTAGAGGAAGTTCTCCTTGTGATGCGACAGGCACCACTTGGCGAGGATGGACCCTCCGCGCGACACGATGCCGGTCATGCGGCTGGCCGTCAGGGGCACGTAGCGCAGCAACACGCCGGCGTGGATGGTGAAGTAGTCCACGCCCTGCTCGGCCTGCTCGATGAGGGTGTCGCGGAAAATGTCCCAGGTCAGCTCCTCGGCCTTGCCGTCCACCTTCTCCAGCGCCTGGTAAATGGGCACGGTGCCGATGGGCACGGGGCTGTTGCGCACGATCCATTCGCGCGTCTCGTGGATGTTCTTGCCCGTGGAGAGGTCCATGACCGTGTCGCCGCCCCAGCGGATGGACCAGGTCATTTTCTCCACTTCCTCGGCAATGCCCGAGGTCACCGCCGAGTTGCCGATGTTGGCGTTGATTTTCACCAGGAAGTTGCGCCCGATGATCATGGGCTCGCTTTCCGGATGATTGATGTTGGCCGGGATGATGGCGCGGCCGCGCGCCACTTCGTCGCGCACGAACTCCGGGGTGATCTCCGCAGTGATTCCATTGGGGATGGACGCCCCGAACGACTGGCCGGGATGCTGGCGCGCCATCATGGCGGCCATCTTCTTTCCCTGCGGCCCCGACGCCTGCAATAGCGCGATGTACTCGGCGCGGCGCTGGTTCTCGCGGATGGCGATGAATTCCATTTCCGGCGTGACCATGCCTTTGCGGGCGTAGTGCATTTGGGTGACGTTGCGGCCCGCCTTGGCGCGGCGCGGCGCGCGCTTGAGGCCGAAGCGCAACTCGGCAAGCTTGGGGTCGGCAAGGCGTTCCACGCCATAGCGCGACGTGGGACCGGCGAGGCTTTCGGTGTCACCGCGCTCTTCGATCCAGGCCCCGCGCAGCGCGGGCAGGCCTTGGCGGATGTCGATTTTGGCGGCCGGATCAGTGTAGGGGCCGGAGCAGTCGTACACATACACCGGCGGGTTCTTTTCCACCTCCTGCCCCCCGGGCAGCATCACAGTGGTATCCGACTGGGTGATTTCACGCATGGGCACGCGGATGTCGGGGCGCGAGCCCTGCACGTACACCTTGCGCGAATTGGGCAGCGGGCGGACCGCCGCTTCATCGACGTGAGCGGTGGCTGCAATGAATTTCGGGTTTGCGTTCATGGTGCTCCTTCACTGGCCAGCCTAAGGAGCACGGGGGGTGATTCCGTCGCTTCCCTTCGGCGGCATTACCCGCATCAGGTTC
>DATNCF010000366.1:0-3794 GCA_035571675.1 Burkholderiales bacterium
TCCAGGATCTCCGCGCGGTCCAACACCGCATCCGGCACGGCCTCTTCGCGGGCGATGGTGCGCTCCACAATCCGGCTCAACTCTTCGCGGCTAGGGTACGTCACCAGGATCTTCATCAGGAAGCGGTCGAGCTGCGCTTCGGGCAGGGGATACGTGCCCTCCATCTCGATCGGGTTCTGGGTGGCCATCACCAGGAAGGGGTTCGGCACCTTGTGCGTCTCGCCGGCGATGGTGACCTGCCGTTCCTGCATCACTTCGAGCAGCGCGCTCTGCACCTTGGCCGGCGCGCGGTTGATTTCGTCGGCCAGCAGCAGGTTGGCGAACACCGGCCCGAGCGCGGTGGCGAACTCGCCGGTTTTCTGGTTGTAGATGCGCGTGCCCACCAGGTCGGCCGGCACCAGGTCGGGCGTGAACTGGATGCGCTTGAACTGGCCGCGCATGGTGTTGGCGAGCGTCTTCACCGTCAGCGTCTTGGCCAGGCCGGGCACGCCTTCCACCAGCAGGTGGCCCTGGGCCAGCATCGCCACCATCACCCGTTCCAGGAACCGGTCCTGGCCGACCACCACGCGCTTGACTTCGTACAGCAGGCTTTCCATCAGCGCTGCGCTTTCGGTGCTCACCGCCGGCATGTCGTTCATGAACTTCCTTCCAGGTTGCGGGGCGTGACGAGGGTTGCGTCTTGATGAGGACGATTCAGAAAGGCGACACGCCCACGGCATTGCCGGCCACGGCAATGGTGACCGCGAAGCCCAGGCCGGCGAAGGTGCCGGTGCCGCTGGGGTTGTAGATGGCGGTGACAATGCCCACCACGTCTCCATCCGCGTTGACCAGCGGCCCGCCGGAGTTGCCGGGATTGGCCGCGGCGTCGAACTGGATGAGGCGGCTGAGCACGCGGCCGTCGCCTGGGACCTTGAATTCCCGGTTCAGGCCGGACACCACGCCCGCCGACACCGAGGGGCCGATGCCGAAGGGAAAGCCCACGGCCACCACCGTGTCGCCGGGCCTGAGGGCGGACGGGGAGCCCAGCGTTGCCGCCGGCAGGTCGTCGGGGATGGACTTGGCTTTGAGCACGGCCAGGTCGTTTTCCGGGTGTACGCTCAGGATGACGGCCTCGGATTCCGAGCCGTCGAAGAACGTCACCATCACGCGCTTCATGTTGGCGACTACATGCAGGCTGGTGAGGATGATGCCGCTGTCGACAATGACCACGCCTGAACCGACGCCGGTCAATTTCTTGATTTCGGGATTGTCGTCCGGCCCGTCCGGCTTTTTGCCCGCCGCCTTGGCCTTGTCGGCGGCTGTTCCGGCACTGCCGCCATTCGGCTTTGTCTTGTCGACATTGGGCCCGGCCTTGTCGCCATTGGTCCTGGCATCGCCGCTGTCCGCCTTGGACTTGGAAGCGTCCTTGCCCAGGTCCTTGCCGGCCTTGGCTTGCTCGGTTTCCGCGTCCTCATCGAGGTAGCCGCGGACCAGCACCACCGATTGGCGCACCGCCTCGGCCGCCTTGGCGGTTTGCGCCGGCAGGGACTTGGTTTCCAGGGTGTTCATCACCGCGGCGTCGATGTCGTCCTGGCTGATCTCCGGCGGTTTGGCCTGAAAGGCCTTGTAGCCGAGCAGCGGCAGCGCCGCCACCAGGATGCCGACCAGGAAAGGCAATGCTAGCGCGCGCCAGCCGCGCCCAGGGCGTTTGGCGGAAACGTCCGTTTGCGGGGACGCCTTGGAGCTGTTCTCGGTGCGGGTCGGGCTACTGAGCGGCATGTCGTTCTTCATGTACCATGAGCAGAACGGAAGCAATGCTCGGTAAACGCCACCGGGGCGGGTTTCCTTCCGAGGAAAGCATCCCGCGTCCTCGCCCGGAGGGCGGCGTCCAAGCGTTCGCTTTCACTATACTACGTCGGTCCTCACGCGTCCCTGACCCATGCGATTCCTCTGGCCGGACATGCTGTGGCTGCTGTTGCTGGTTCCGGCGCTTGCCGCGGGCTATGTGCTCGTGCTGGCGCGCCGCAAGCGGCAGGCTTTGCGCTATTCCAGCCTGATGCTGATCCGGCAGGCCCTGGGGCCGGGGCAGAGGTGGCGGCGCCACGTCCCGCCGGCGCTGTTCCTGGCCGCCGTGGCCGCGGCCATCCTGGCGGCGGCGCGGCCGAGCGCCGTGGTCACCCTGCCCTCGCAGTACATGACCCTGATCATGGCCATGGACGTGTCGCGCTCCATGCTGGCCACCGACGTGGCCCCCAACCGCATCAGCTCGGCCCAGGCCGCGGCCAAGGCCTTCATCGACGGCCTGCCGTCGAATGTGCGCGTGGGCATCGTATCGTTCGCCGCTTCGACGGCCGTCGTGCAGACCGTGACGGACCGCCACGAGGACCTGATTGCCGCAGTGGATCGCTTCGAGCTGCAGCGCGGCACCGCCACGGGCAATGGGCTGCTGGCGGCGCTGGGGCAACTGCTGCCCGATGCCGGCATCGAGGTGGAGCCGACTTACGGCTATGCCTTCGCGCCCTACGGCGATACTCCCGCCCAGCCGCGCGCGCGCCAGCAGGCCCCCAAGGACTTTGTTCCTGTGGCACCCGGGTCCTACACCGGCGGCGGCATCGTGCTGCTGTCCGACGGGCGCCGCACCGTGGGGCCCGATCCCCTGAAGGCGGCGCGCGTGGCGGCCGACCACGGCGTGCGGGTGTTCACCGTGGGGTTCGGTTCGAAGAACCCCAATCCGGCCGACCTGCAGG
This sequence comes from Burkholderiales bacterium, assembly GCA_035571675.1. Taxonomy (GTDB): domain Bacteria; phylum Pseudomonadota; class Gammaproteobacteria; order Burkholderiales; family SG8-39; genus CAIYPG01. Next base: position 2,727 of record DATNCF010000366.1, read on the forward strand.
GCATGTCGTTCTTCGCGCTGCTCGACGAGGACACGCTGAAGGGCGTCGCAGCCATCACCGGCGGCGAGTACTTCTATGCCGGAACGGCCGAGGACCTGAAGCAGGTTTACAGTTCCCTGCGCGCCAAGTTCTCGCTCGAGGCCAGGGAAACCGAGGTGACCGCGCTGTTCAGCATCCTTGCCGGAGCGCTGCTGGTCGCGGCGGCGACGCTGTCGCTGTTGTGGTTCCGCGCGCCCGTGGCGGACACCGCGCGCACGCCGGCCTAGGCGGTTCGTCCCGCAGTCTCCCGCTCAGTCCTTCGGCCGGATGTTCATCCCGCCGAACGTTTACCGCGGGTTTCGCGGGCTTTGTACGGTGAACTTTCTGCGTGCTATCGTGGTTCGGCACTTCCGCAGCGGTGTCGGAGCAAAGGAAACAGCATGGACTACGAGTGGTCGGCCGAACACAATGCTTTCAGGGCGCGGCTGAAAAAATTCCTGAACGCGCACCTGCCCGAGGACTGGGAAGAAAAATCGCAGCTCGACGCCAGCGAGCCCTACGTGGCGGATTTCGCCCGCACTTTCTGCCCGGCGCTGGCCAAGGAAGGGCTGCTCATCCCGCACTGGCCCCGCGACGTGGGCGGCGGGGGCCTGGACGCCTATCACCACTGGGTACTGGGCGAGGAAATGATTTCGGTGGGCGAGCCGCGCGCCTACCAGTACATGAACGTGAACTGGATCGGCCCGGCCATCCTGCAGTTCGGCACGCCCGAGCAGATCAAGACGCTCGTGGGCGGCATCACCCGCGGCACGGATTTCTGGTGCCAGGGCTTTTCCGAGCCCAATGCCGGCTCGGACCTGGCCGCCATGCGCACGCGCGCCGAGAAGACGGCCTCGGGCTGGGTGATCAACGGCTCCAAGATCTGGACCTCGGGCGCGAGCGTAGCCGACTACTGCTTCCTGCTGGCGCGCACCGGCGACACCAAGCGCACCATCTCGGTGTTCATCGTGCCCATGAAGACGCCGGGCATCCAGGTGAAGGTGGTGCCGGGCGTGGCCGGGGCGCGCGCCCTTCACGAGGTGTTCTTCA
>DATNCF010000367.1:0-12119 GCA_035571675.1 Burkholderiales bacterium
GCTCAATGGCTTCGCCTCGGAAGTGACGCGCGTGGCGCGCGAAGTGGGCACCGAAGGCAAGCTCGGTGGCCAGGCGCAGGTGCCCGGCATCGCGGGCACCTGGAAGGACCTGACCGACTCGGTCAACTCGATGGCGGGCAACCTGACCGCACAAGTGCGCAACATCGCCGAGGTGACCACCGCGGTCGCGCGCGGCGACCTGTCGCGCAAGATCACCGTGGACGTGAAGGGCGAAATCCTCGAGCTGAAGAACACCATCAACACCATGGTGGACCAGTTGAACGGCTTCGCCTCCGAGGTGACGCGCGTGGCGCGCGAGGTGGGTACCGAAGGCAAACTCGGCGGCCAGGCCCAGGTGCCGGGCGTGGCCGGGACCTGGAAGGACCTGACCGACAACGTCAACTTCATGGCCTCCAACCTCACCGGCCAGGTGCGCAACATCGCCGAAGTGACCACGGCCGTGGCCAACGGCGACCTGTCGAAAAAAATCACCGTGGACGTGCGCGGCGAGATCCTGGAGCTGAAGAACACCATCAACACCATGGTGGACCAGCTGAACGGCTTCGCCGGCGAAGTGTCGCGGGTGGCGCGCGAAGTGGGCACCGAAGGCAAGCTGGGCGGCCAGGCGCAGGTGCCCGGCGTGGCCGGCACCTGGAAGGACTTGACCGACAACGTCAACTCCATGGCCTCCAACCTGACCAACCAGGTGCGCAACATCGCCGACGTGGCCACGGCCGTGGCCAAGGGCGACCTGTCGAAGAAGATCACCGTGGACGTGAAGGGCGAGATCCTCGAGCTCAAGAACACGCTCAACACCATGGTGGACCAGTTGAACGCCTTCGCCTCGGAAGTGACGCGGGTGGCGCGCGAGGTGGGCACCGACGGCAAGCTCGGCGGCCAGGCGCAGGTGCGCGACGTGGCGGGGACCTGGAAGGACCTGACCGACAACGTCAACTCCATGGCCAACAACCTCACCTCGCAGGTGCGCAACATCGCCGAGGTGACCACGGCCGTGGCGCGCGGCGACCTGTCGCGCAAGATCACCGTGGACGTGCAGGGCGAAATCCTCGAGCTGAAGAACACCATCAACACCATGGTGGACCAGTTGAACGGCTTCGCCTCCGAAGTGACGCGCGTGGCGCGCGAGGTGGGCACCGAAGGGCGCCTGGGCGGCCAGGCGCAGGTGCCGGGCGTCGCGGGGACCTGGAAGGACCTGACCGACAACGTCAACTTCATGGCCTCCAACCTCACCGGCCAGGTGCGCAACATCGCCGAGGTGGCCACGGCCATCGCCAAGGGCGACCTGTCGTCCAAGATCACCGTGGAGGTGAAGGGCGAGATCCTGGCGCTGAAGAACACCATCAACACCATGGTGGACCAGTTGAACGCCTTCGCCGGCGAAGTGTCGCGGGTGGCGCGCGAGGTGGGCACCGAGGGCAAGCTCGGCGGCCAGGCGCAGGTGCCGGGCGTAGCCGGGACGTGGAAGGACCTCACCGACAACGTCAACTCCATGGCCTCCAACCTCACCGGCCAGGTGCGCAACATCGCCGACGTGGCCACGGCCATCGCGCGCGGCGACCTGAACCGCAAGATCACCGTGGACGTGAAGGGCGAAATCCTGGAGCTGAAGGAAACCATCAACACCATGGTGGACCAGCTCTCGGCCTTCGCCTCGGAAGTGACGCGCGTGGCGCGCGAGGTGGGCACCGAGGGCAAGCTCGGCGGCCAGGCCGTGGTGCCGGGCGTGGCGGGCACCTGGAAGGACCTGACCGACAACGTCAACTCCATGGCCTCCAACCTCACCGCCCAGGTGCGCAACATCGGCGAGGTGACCATCGCCGTGGCCAACGGCGACCTGTCGAAGAAGATCACCGTGGACGTGCGCGGCGAGATCCTGCAGTTGAAGGAGGCCATCAACACCATGGTGGAGCAGTTGCGCTCGTTCGCCTCCGAGGTGACGCGCGTGGCGCGCGAGGTGGGCACCGAGGGGCGCCTGGGCGTGCAGGCCGTGGTGCCCGGCGTGGCCGGCACCTGGAAAGACCTCACCGACTCGGTGAACACCATGGGCGCGCGCTTGACCGCGCAGGTGCGCAACATCGCCGAAGTCACCACGGCCGTGGCGCGCGGCGACCTGAACCGCAAGATCACCGTGGACGTGAAGGGCGAGATCCTGGAGCTGAAGAACACCATCAACACCATGGTGGACCAGCTCAACTCCTTCGCCGGCGAGGTGACGCGCGTGGCGCGCGAGGTGGGCACCGAGGGCAAGCTCGGCGGCCAGGCCAAGGTGCCCGGCGTGGGCGGCACCTGGAAGGACCTCACCGACAACGTCAACTTCATGGCTTCCAACCTCACCGAGCAGGTGCGCGGCATCGTGAAGGTGGTGACCGCCGTGGCCAACGGCAACCTCACCCAGCGCCTCACCGTGCATGCCAAGGGCGAGGTGGCGGCGCTGGCCGACACCATCAACAACATGACGGCCACGCTCGCCACCTTCGCCGAGCAGGTGACCAACGTGGCGCGCGAGGTGGGCGTGGAAGGGCGCCTCGGCGGCCAGGCCAACGTGCCGGGAGCAGCCGGCACCTGGAAGGACCTCACCGGCAACGTCAACCTGCTGGCGGCCAACCTCACCACGCAGGTGCGCGCCATCGCCGAAGTGGCCACGGCCGTGACCCAGGGCGACCTGACGCGCTCCATCCAGGTGGAGACCCGCGGCGAGGTGGCGGAGCTGAAAGACAACATCAACACCATGATCTCGAACCTGCGCGAGACCACGGAACGCAACCGCGAGCAGGACTGGCTGAAGACCAACCTCGCCAAGTTCACCGGCATGCTACAGGGCCAGCGCGAGCTGTCCACCGTGGGCAAGATGCTGCTGTCGGAGCTGGCGTCGCTGGTGAACGCCCAGCACGGCACCGTCTACCACCTCGCCGACAGCGACGGCGCCTCCGAGCTGCTGCTCTTGTCCAGCTACGCGCACCAGGGCGCCGAGGAGGAAAGCGCCAAGCTCGCCCTCGGCCAGGGCCTGGTGGGCCAGTGCGCCGTGGAGAAAAAACGCATCCTGCTCACCGAGGTGCCGGCCGAGTTCATCCGCGTGTCCTCCAGCCTCGGCAAGGCCGACCAGGTGAGCATCGTGGTGCTGCCGGTGCTGTTCGAGGGTCAGACCAAGGCCGTGATCGAGCTCGCCACGCTGAAGAGCTTCAGCGCCGGGTCGCTGGCCTTCCTCGACCTGCTCACCCAGAGCATCGGCGCGGTGTTCAACACCATCGAGGCCACCATGCGCACCGAGGGCCTGCTCACCCAGTCGCAGCAGCTCACCGCGGAGCTGCAGTCGCGCCAGCGCGAGCTGCAGCAGACCAACGAGGAGCTGGGCACCAAGGCGCGCCTGCTGGCCGAGCAGAACGCCGAGGTGGAGCGCAAGAACTCCGAAGTGGAGCAGGCGCGCCGCGCGCTGGAGGAAAAGGCAGCCGAGCTCGCGCTCACCTCCAAGTACAAGTCCGAGTTCCTGGCCAACATGTCGCACGAGCTGCGCACGCCGCTCAACCCCATCCTGATCCTGTCCCAGCAGCTCGGCGACAACTCCGTCGGCAACCTGTCGTCCAAGCAGGTGGAGTTCGCGCGCAACATCAACTCCTCGGCCTCCGACCTGCTCAACCTCATCAACGACGTGCTCGACCTGTCCAAGATCGAGTCGGGCACGGTGTCGGTGGAAATCGAGGACATCGCCTTCGGCAGCCTGCACGACAACATCGAGCGCAACTTCCGCCACGTGGCCGACGCCAAGAACCTGCCGTTCCGCGTGCACTTCGCCGACAACCTGCCGGCCACCATGGAAAGCGATCCCAAGCGCCTGCAGCAGATCCTGAAGAACCTGCTGTCCAACGCCGTGAAGTTCACGTCGCACGGCCACGTGGAAGTGCGCGTGGGCTTCGCCGACTCGGGGTGGTCGCCCGACCACCCGGTGCTGTCGCAGGCGCGCCAGGTGGTGTCCTTCACCGTGGAGGACACCGGCATCGGCGTGCCGCCCGAGAAGCAGCGGCTGATTTTCGAGGCTTTCCAGCAGGCCGACGCCGGCACCTCGCGCAAGTACGGCGGCACCGGGCTTGGCCTCGCCATCAGCCGCGAACTGGCGACCCTGCTGGGCGGCGAGATCCGCCTGGTCAGCGGCGCCGGCGAGGGCAGCACCTTCACGCTGTTCCTGCCGCTGCTGTACGACGGCCCCGGCACCCATCGCCCGGTGCCCGGACAGCCGCAGTCGGCGCTCGTCACCGCGCCCGTGGTGCTGCCGGCGGCGCGCGAGGAGCACATCGAGGACGACCGCAACGCCATCGAGCCGGGCGACCCGGTGCTGCTGGTGATCGAGGACGACCCGCATTACGCGCGCATCCTGCTCGGCCTGGCGCGCGACCGCGGCTTCAAGGGCATCGTGGCCAACAAGGGCGCGCTCGGCCTGTCGCTGGCGCGCCAGTTCCGGCCCACCGCCATTTCGCTGGACATTTTCCTGCCCGACATGCTGGGCTGGACGGTGCTCAACCAGCTCAAGTGCGACGCCGCCACGCGCCACATCCCGGTGCAGATCGTCAGCATGGAAGAGGAGCGCCAGCACGGCCTCGCGCACGGCGCGTTCTCCTACCTGGTCAAGTCGCCCACCATCGAGGGGCTGGAAGCGGCGTTCAACCGCATCAAGGACTTCACCACGCCGCACACCAAGCGGCTGCTCATCGTCGAGGACAACGAGATCGAGCGCACCGCCATCAACGAGCTGCTGGCCCACGACGACATCGAGGTGGTGCAGGTGGCCACCGGCGGGGCGGCGCTGCTGGCCATGCTGGAGAAGCCCTTCGACTGCGTGGTGCTCGACCTGCGCCTGCCCGACATGACCGGCTTCGAGCTGCTGGACAAGGTGCACGCCGAGCCGGCCCTCGCCAACGTCCCCGTGGTCGTGTTCACCGGCAAGGAGCTGTCCGAGGAGGAGCAGGGGCGGCTGCGCGAAATGGCCAAGAGCATCGTGTTGAAGGACGTGCGTTCGCCCGAGCGGCTGCTGGACGAGACGGCGCTGTTCCTGCACCGCGTCATCACCGAGCTGCCCCAGGACAAGCAGGCCATGCTGGAGCGGCTGCACGGCTCCAACGAGGTGCTGCGCGGCCGCAAGGTGCTGGTGGTGGACGACGACGCGCGCAACATCTTCGCCCTCACCACGCTGCTGGAGAACCAGGACATCGAGGTGGTCAGCGCCAACAGCGGCCGCGCCGCCATCGACATCGTGCAGGCCAGCCCGGACCTGGACATGGTGCTCATGGACATCATGATGCCCGACATGGACGGCTATGAGACCACGCGGCAGATCCGCGCTTCGCAAAACTCGCGCACCCTGCCCATCCTGGCGCTCACCGCCAAGGCCATGAAGGGCGACCGCGAGAAATGCCTGGACGCCGGCGCCAGCGACTACATCGCCAAGCCGGTGAACACCGATCAGCTGCTGTCGCTCATGCGGGTATGGCTGTTCCGATGAAAAACCCCGGCGCTCCCACCTCGTCCCCGCCCCAGGCCGGCCCCGCCGGGGCGGCGGCCCATGGGGCAACCGGCGGGCTGACCGGCGGCATGGCCGCGGGGCAGCCGCTCGCGCCCATCAACATCCTCATCGTGGACGACGAGCCGCGCAACCTCGTCGTGCTGGAGACCGTGCTCGACGACCCGGGTTACCGGCTGGTGCGCGCCGAGACCGCCGACCGCGCGCTGCTCGCGCTGGTGGAGCAGGAGTTCGCGCTGCTCATCCTCGACATCCAGATGCCGGTGATGACGGGCTTCGAGCTGGCGCAGCTCATCAAGCAGCGCAAGAAGACCGCGCAGGTGCCCATCATCTTCCTCACCGCCTACTACAACGAGGACCAGCACATGCTGGAGGGCTACGGCAGCGGCGCCGTGGACTACCTGCTGAAGCCGGTGAACCCCGTCATCCTGCGCTCCAAGGTGGCCATTTTCGCCGAGCTGCACCGCAAGAACAACGAGCTGGCCGTGGCCAACCGCGCCCTGCTCACCGAGGTGGGCGAGCGGCGCGAGGCCCAGCAGCAGTTGCGCGAGCTGAACGAGACGCTGGAGCGGCGCGTGGCCGAGCGCACCGAGGCCCTCACCGAGCGCACCAAGGTGGAAAAGGCGGCGCGCGAGCAGTTGCGCGCCAGCGAGGAGCTGAACCGCAGCCTCATGGACGGCACCGCCGATTGCGTGCAGGTGCTCGACCTGGACGGCCGCCTGCTGCACATCAACCGCCCCGGGCTGGCGCTGCTCGAGCTGGGCGATTTCGAGCCCTACAACGGCATGCACTGGCGCGCGCTGTGGCCCGACGCCGCGCACGCCGCGGTCGACTCGGCCATCGTGCGCGCCCTGGCCGGGGAGTCCAGCTCCTTCGTCGCGCCGCGGCCCACCTCCGCCGGCGACCTGATGTGGTGGAGCGTGCTGGTGAGCCCGGTGCGGCATCCGGTCAACGGCCGGCTGGCGCGCCTGCTGGCGGTGTCGCGCGACGTCACCGAGGCGCGCCGAGCCGAGCAGGCGCTGCGCGAGGCCGACGAGCGCAAGGACGCCTTCATCGCCACGCTGTCGCACGAGCTGCGCAACCCGCTCGCGCCCATGCGCAACGCCATCAACCTCATGCGCGGCGACAACCTGAGCGACGCTGACTTCGCCTGGTGCCGCGACGTCATCGACCGCCAGTTGCAGCAGATGGCGCGGCTGCTCGAGGACCTGCTGGACGTGTCGCGCATCACCCGCGCCAAGCTCACGCTGCGGCGCGAGCGCGTGGAAATGAGCGCCGTCATCGAGCAGGCGGTGGAAACGGCGCGCCCCGTCATCAACGAGGCGCACCACACGCTGAGCGTCGCGCCGCCGCGGGCGCCGCTCATTCTCATGGGCGATTCGGCGCGCCTCGCGCAGGTGGTTTCCAACCTGCTCATCAACGCCGCCAAGTTCACGCCGGCCGGGGGCCGCATCGAGCTCACCGTGGAGCACGCGGAGGGCGAGGTCACGCTGCGCGTGCGGGACAACGGCATCGGCATCGCCCGCGACCAGTTGCCGCACATCTTCCAGGTGTTCGGGCAGGTGCCCTCGGCGCAGGCGCGCTCACAGGGCGGCCTGGGCATCGGGCTGTCGCTGGCGCGCGGGCTGGTGGAACTGCACGGCGGCACGCTCACGGTGAACAGCGACGGCCCGGGCAAGGGCAGCGAATTCATCATGCGCCTGCCGGCCGCGGCGCGGCCGGCAGACGCCCTTCCCCCCGCCTCGGCGCCGGTGGAAGCCGCGGCGCACTTCCGCATCCTGGTGGCCGACGACCTGCGCGACAGCGCCGACAGCCTGGGCCTGCTGCTCAAGGCCATGGGCAACGAAGTGTGCATTGTCTACGGCGGCGCGCAGGCGGTGGAGGCGGCGGGCACCTTCCGTCCCGACCTGGTGTTCCTCGACCTGGGCATGCCCGAGGTGGACGGCTACGAGGCCTGCCGGCGCATCCGTTCCGCGCCGGGCGGGGGCCGCGTGGTCATCATCGCCCAGACCGGCTGGGGCCAGGAGCAGGACCGCCGCCGCACCAACGAGGCCGGTTTCGACCACCACATGGTCAAGCCCATCGACGGGCAGGCGCTGGAAGCGCTGCTGGCGCGCATCGGCACGCCCGCGGACGCAGCCAAGTCATAGCGTCAGTAAGCGGCCACGAACACCAGCCCCGCGCCCGGTAGGGCGCGGGCGAGCACGGTCCACATCTTCAGGTCCACGTTGCCGGCGCAGCGCCACGCCAGCCGGCACCAGGCGGCGCCAAAAAGAGTGACGCGGTAACCTTGGCCCTGCCCCCATCTGCCTGCCTCACCCCACCCTCACATCGAGATCACCATGCCTGAATCCGCCTCCTCTCCTGATCTGGTCACGCGCGAAGTCCGCGATGGCGTGGGCATCATCAGCCTCAACCGCCCGGAAGTGCACAACGCCGTCACCGAGCCGCTGCGCGCGCAATTGCGCCAGGCCTTTGCCTGGGCGGCGGCGGAGACGGAGGTGCGCGCCGTGCTGGTCCGCGGCAACGGCCGCTCGTTCTGCTCGGGGCGCGACACCAGCCAGTTCGGCGTGCGGCCGCCGGGGGTGACGCACCTCGATGCGGTGGGCAACGCCCAGGCCGTGCGCATGGAGCAGATCCGCATCACCAAGCCCACCGTGGCCGCCGTGCAGGGCGCCACCATGGGCGCCGGCGCGGAACTGGCCATGGCCATGGACATCCGCGTCGCCGCCGACACGCTGAAGTTCAGCCTGCCCGAAGTGAACTACGGCCTGGTGGTGGACACCGGGGCGTCGCGCATGGCCGTGGAACTGGCCGGACTGTCGCGCGCCAAGTGGCTGATCATGTCGGGCGAGGCCATCGGCGCCGGGGACGCGCTGGCCTGGGGCCTGGTTGACTGGGTAGTGGGCGCGGGCGAACTGGAGGCCAAGGCTTTCGAGGTGGCGCGCACCCTGGCTTCCAAGCCGCCGCGCGCCGTGGCCATGGCCAAGCGCCTGATCAACGATGCGCTGGAAGCGCGCCTCGCGCCGGCCATGACGCAGGAACTGCTGGCGCAATGCGTGCTGTTCGAGGGCGAGGAGTTCAAGCGGCTGCGCGACGAGCGCAAGGCGCGGCGCGGCAAATAGCCGCGAACGCGGCGCCCTGCGGCCGGTCGCCGGCCGTCCCCGGCTTTTGTTTACCCGGCGGGCGCATCCACGCCCATGCTGCGCCCTTTCCCCGGCCGGGCGAGGCGTCCCTCCCAGCCGGCTAGCGCTTGCCGAGAATTTCCTCCATCACGTCGTTGACGTCGCGCGCGCGCGGCGCCCTGGCGCCGCCGCACTTGGGCGCGCGCGGGCAGTCGGAGTTGCGCGGGCAGATGATGCGCGCCGGCTGCTCCAGCGCGTCCTCGACCCAGGCGATGCTCAGCACCCGGGCCGTGGTGCGCACGGCCTCCTCGGCGTCGGCGGAGAGGTGCGCCTCGCCGCCCTCGCGGCGGCAGGCTTCGGCGATGGAATCGATGATGGCCACGTCGTCCAGCCCGTGCGCGGCCATGGCCGGGCCCAGGTCCAGGCCCACCGACAGCACGTGCCGGTTGCCGGCGAGGTCGGGGCTGCGCAGGGTGTAGCAGCAATACAGCCGCCAGCGGTGGTCGTCGTGCAGCACCGAAAGCTGCGCGGCCAGCGCGTGGCCGTGCTTCTCGGGGATGCGGAACACGGCCCAGTGCGGGCAGGGATCGGTGGCGCGGTTCAGGCTGCCCCAGGGCAGGGGAATGCCGTTGCCGCGGTACACGGCGCGGAAGTGCCCCGGCGCGTCGGAGTCGAAAAAGTGCCAGTACGGATACTGCGACACCTTGGTCATGCGGCGCATGATCACCGCCGCGGTCAGTTCCAGCTTGCGCGCCGCCTGGATGCGGTGCCGCTCCTTCACCAGGAAGCGGCGGAACGGCATCTTGGGGCACAGCAGCGCCCCCGCGAAGAAGCTGCATTCGAAATCGCGCCAGGCCAGCAGCACGTCGCGCGCGTCCACGCCGGCGTGCAGCGGCGTGCCGCTGTCGGGGCTCTCGCCCATCTCGCCGCCGGTGGCGTGCAGCGACTTCAGCCCGTCGCCGTCGTGCAGCACCTTGTGGCCGATGTGCGAGGCGAGGTCGAACTTCATGCGCGCCACGTCCTGCTGCAGCGCCTTGTTGATGTAGATGGTGCGCGGCGCCCTGAAGAACGAGCGCACCACGCTTTTCACTTCGCGCTCGTTGTCCTTGGCCAGCACCGGGGCGTGGTCGAACCAGCGGATCTCCAGCCCGTGGTGGCGGCACAGGGCGAGCAGGTCGTCCACCTGCAGCGGAAAGGCGCGCTTGCCGATTTTTTCGGCGGTGCGCTCGAGCTCGGGGTACTCGTTGCGCGACAGCTCCTGGTGGGAGCGGATCAAGAGGTGCGCGAACTGCCGCCCCGTGATGCCGGTCTGCGACAGCAGCTCGGGAATGGCCGACTGCAGCAGCGGCTTGGAGAACAGGAACGAGGGCTCGAAGGGCAGCACGGCGGCGGCGCGGGCGGTGGAGTCCTGGGCGTCGGGGCTCCATTCGGCATTGCCGTCCTGGAACCACGCCGCATCGCGCTGGAGCACGCGCCCGATCAGCTCCAGCATCGGCTCGGAGGGCATGCGCTGGCCGCTCTCGATCATGCTCAGGTAGGACACCGACGGCGCGAGCTGCGGATCGATCTGCGCGCAGCGCGCCGAGAGGTCGTCGAGGGTGATGCGGTGCTGCTTCCTCAGGGAACGCAGCTTGCCGCCCAAAAAGTGGCTGGTTCTGGCGCGAGTTTCCATGACGCGGGCATGCCTCTAAAGGACCATGTTTGTGAAGTGCGCTGTGAAATTAACAGAGTGAAATTCAATTCTGTGAAATTCGCAGGATTTCACTATAGCATGGCTTCCGTCAGCTAATTAACCGCGGCCGTCCTCCTGGGCGCCGCGACATAAAGGAGAACAGCATGGGTAACGAACAGACGATGGAAAAGATTCTGGCCGAGCTGGTCGCCGCGGTGGAAGAGCGCATCCAGTTCGCGGCTCGCCCCGCGCACATGCAAAGCACCCTGGAGGCGGCGCGCCGCCTGCTGGAGCGCAAGGCGGAGATGGCTGCCCACTGAGGCCGCGACCGGGCCGGGCCACGGTCAGTCCCGGCTTGAACCGTCATTTCCGCTTAGCGACGTCGAGAACGGCGCGCGCCGGCGTAGGCTCTGCGCGACATAAGCGTTGTTCTAATTGTTCTATCGGCCCAACCAAGGGCCCAACCAAGGCCGGCCGCGTTTGAAACGCGGCCGGCCCTGTGGCCCCCCTCCACGAGGCCCCTCCTCCAGGTGCTTCTACTTCAACCAGCCGTACACGCGCCGCCAGGCCGCATGCACCCGGGGGTGCAGGCTGAGCTCCACTCTGCGCGCGTCCACTTCAGACCGCTCGTATTTGACGACGCCCAGCGTCTTCAGCCGCTTCAGCCGCCGCCCGATGGTGCCCTCGGAAGTGATGCCGAGGCGATTCAATTGCTTCACACCGATGGGCGCGTTGCGCTCCGCATGGAATCCGATCTCGAGCACGATGTCGCGGTCCTCCAATGTCTGGATAAACGGCAGGTGCTCTTTCTCCATGTAGCGCGCCGTGCGCAATTTCCTGAACAATGTGGCTGCGTGCATTGCGGACCGTTGTTGTTTTCAAGTCTGGCGCCGCCGTTGTGCTTCCTTCTTGAGTCTCTTTCCGAGTCTCCCTGAGCGCTGTCCATACCATAGCCAAGGGTGCGGTACCCTGGCTGTAGGGAAACCTTGCGACTTCGGGCTATTTGGAACTTATTGGGGAGGCTTATTTGAGCTCGGTCAGACCGAGACGGATGGCGAGCTTCACCAGCGACGGCAGGTCGCGCACGTCGAGTTTCTGCATGAGCCGGCTGCGGTAGCTGTCCACGGTTTTGGGCGACAGCGAAACCATCGTGGCGATCTCGGCGCTGGTATGGCCTTCCACGACCAGTTGCAGGACTTCCCGTTCGCGCCGGCTCAGCCGTTTCAGCGGGTCGCCTTGCTCCCCGGCGTGGCGCTCGAGTTGCGCGGCGTCGATTTTGCGGCTCAGGTAGCGGCGGCCGGCGCGCACGGCGCGGATGGCGTCGACGATTTCCCAGCCCGTGGATTCCTTCAGCAGGTAACCGCTGGCCCCGGCCTCGAAGGCCCGCTGCACCACTTCCACCGAGTCGTGCATGGACAGCACGATGACGTTGGCATGGGGCAGCGCGCGCTTGAGCTGGGCGGTGGCGTCGATGCCGTTCAGCCTGGGCATGGTGACGTCCATGACCACCACGTCGGGCTTCAGCTCGCGGGCGAGCTTGAGCGCATCGCGGCCGTCCTCCGCGCTGTCCACTTCCATGTCGGGCTCGTTGCCCAGCATGGTGCGCAATCCCTCGCGCACCGTGGCGTGATCGTCGACCAGCAGCACCTTGATTTTCACGCCGCGCCCCGCCAGGCGGCGACCACGCGGGTCCCCTCGCCCGGGACGGACGAGATGCGCAGCCGGCCGCCCACGGATTCGATGCGCTCGCGCATGAGCAGCAGGCCCCAGCGGGAGCGCGTGCCCTGCGCCA
>DATNCF010000368.1:0-3664 GCA_035571675.1 Burkholderiales bacterium
GGAGCCTATTTGCGATGAAATTTTAGAAAACGGACATTCGACCCGCGCCATGACGTCGGCGCCACTGCGTGGGATGGTAGTGCCGGTTTGATCGAATCGATTATATGAATTTTGCCGTGCCGGCGCTCTGCATCGCACGGAAGCAAAAAGCCGCCCGGAGGCGGCCTTGTCAGTATGTGAAAGCTCTACCCTACTTTTGCTTTCATGGCTTTTATTGCATCGCCGCCTTGGGCTGTGCCCCAGTCCACCGCGTGCGCCAGGTGGTGGGTATCGAACGTCGCGTCCGAAGCCACCCTGAACCCCATGATGTCCTGCGCCCGGTTGATGGCGCGCTTGGTGAGCTTGAGCGAGAACGGCGGAGCCTGGGCGATGCGCTGGGCCAGTTCCATGGTGGACTTTTCCAGCTCGGCGCGCGGAAACACCCGCGACACGAAGCCGCATTGCAGCGCCTCGGCCGCGGACAGGCGCCGGCCGGTGAAGAGGAGGTCCTTTGCGAGCTGCACGCCCAGCACCCAGGGATGCACCTGCACCTCGATCCCGGGCGCGCCGAAGTGCGCGACCGGGTCGGCGAAATAGGCATCGTCGGACGCCACGATCAGATCGCACACGCCGGCCAGCATGAAGCCGCCGGCGATGGCGCCGCCCTGCACCTGCGCGATCACCGGCTTGGGGAAATCGCGGATGGCCATGGCGTAGCCGTAGTAGCGCACTTCCTCGTAGCGGTAGCGCTGCTCGGTGTTGAAATCGTGATAGCCCTGGGCCAGCTCCTTGTGGTCGTGCCCGGCCGAGAAATGCTTGCCCTTGCCGGCCAGGATGACCACGTGGATGTTCTGGTCGGCCGCGGCGCGGCGCATGGCCGCGTCGAGCTGGTCGAGCAGGTCGTTGTTCTGCGAATTGGCCTGGTCGGGCCGGTTCATCCAGATGCGCGCCACATGCCCGTCCTCCTCGTAGAGGATGGGCTGCGCGCTGGCGGCCTCGTGCACGCTCATGATTGACTCCTTCTGGGGTGCCGCTTTGAATAATTATGTTATCGACCCGAGGCCTCGGTCCCGACAGGCCTCAGCTATGACACGCAATGGGCGAATCGTTGCTCCAGGAGAGAGCCTCGTCGTGCACTTCGATGTTGACCTTGGACCAACTGAGCTTGAGCGCGTCGGGATTGCCGCTGGGCTTGAGCTTGAAATGGCCCAGATTCAGCTCGGCGGGCGGGCGCGACAGGAGTTGCGACACGCCGCGCGCGGCCTCGTGGGGCTCCAGCATGCGCGACTGCCAGCGCCCGAACACCTTGGGATTGTCCGCGTACTCCTCGGTCATGCCGGTGCGGATGAAGGGCAGCATGAGCGAGCAGGCGCTGATCATGTCGGCCGACTTGCCCAGGTTGACGCGCAACACCTCGGGCAGGCGCAGCACCGCCCAGTTGGCCACCACGTAGCCCGGCACCGATGACCCCGGTTCGATGGCCTGCATGGACGAGATGTACATGAACTGCAGCGGCTGCTTGCGGTACAGCGCCTCGCCCGCCCACAGGTGGGTCATGGCGAGGAAACCGTCGATCTTGGTGTTCAACACCAGCTTGGACTCGGCCAGGTTGTCGATGAAGTCCTGGCGCACCCGCGCGCGGCGCTCGGCGCGGCTCTCGCCCTCGATCTCGGGCAGGGCGCGGCCAAAGCGGTAGCCGCCCTCGGTCAGCCCTGAGTTGCAGATGATGAGGTCCGGCCCCTTGCCGCCCATTTGCTCGATGATGTGGCCGCGCGAGGCCCACAGGTCGCGGGTATTGGTGACGTCGGCCTGCACGGCGAAGGCCTTCACGCCGGTGGCGCGGATGGACGACACGAGGTCGAAGCCGTCGCGATAACTGCTGTGGAAATGCACGCCCACCACCTCGGCGCCGTTGGCCGCGGCGGCGAGCGCCAGCGCCTGCCCGATGCCGCCGTCCTTGCCCGAACCCGTGATCAGCGCACGCTTGCCCTTGAAGCCTTCTCCATCGATTCCGGGGAAACGGAATTTCCCCATATCGGCCGTGAACGTCATGGTCTCCTCCTTGTGCTGCATGAGTGCCGGTTCATGATAACCAAAAAGCCGCGGCGAATGCAGCCTCACCAACTCGGTGAACGGCGTGCCGCATTTTGGTGCCAACGCCCTGGCTGGTTTATTGCTGACAGGGAAGAAAGCGGCGATGCCGCACTGCGGTAGAATAGGACTTCGGAGGAACGGAAGTTGCACGATTCGTAGCCCCGCACGGAACAGAGCAGCGTCAACAAAGGCGCCCGGGCCGCGCGGCCGAGCGCGATCCGGAGAGTTAATGGAATGAGCGCAGGATCAAGGCTGCCGGGCACGCCCGAGCCCATGCGGTATTGGCAAGGCAACGGCGTCAAGCTGGCCGGCGACTTCTGGGGCGACGAGAACGGTCCCCTGGTGATATTGCAGCACGGCGGCGGCCAGACCCGCCACGCCTGGAAGGGCGCCGGGGAAACGCTGGGCGAGGCCGGCTACTTCGCCGTCGCTTTCGACGCGCGCGGCCACGGCGACAGCGACTGGGCGCCGGACGGCGTCTACGGCAGCGACGCCATGGTCAAAGACCTGCAATGCGTGCTCGAACAGCTCGGCAAACGCCGCCCGGTGCTGGTGGGCGCCTCCATGGGCGGCGGCACCAGCCTGGTGGCGGTGGGCGAGGACCACGTCGACGCCACGGCGCTGGTGCTGGTGGACATCGCCCCGCACATCGAGAAGGCCGGTTCCGACAACATCGACCGCTTCATGAGCCAGCGGCCGCAGGGCTTCGACAGCCTGGAGCAGGTGGCCGACGCCATCGCCAGCTACCAGCCGCACCGCCAGCGGCCCCGGAACCTGGATGGCCTGGCCAAGAATGTGCGTCTAGGTGCCGATGGGAAGTATCACTGGCATTGGGATCCGCGCTTTCGCCGCGGACGGTCGAACTTGGAACAAAGACGTGCGCGAATGGAAGCATGTGCCAGACGGTTATCGCTGCCCACGTTGCTGGTGCGCGGCGGACTGTCGGATTTGTTATCGGAAGAAGGCGCGCAGGATTTTCTGAGAATCTGCCCGCATGCGGAATACGTGAACGTGACGGGGGCCGGGCACATGGTGGCCGGGGACCGGAACGACATATTCGGAACGGCCGTTATTGCGTTTTTGCAGCGTGTCGTGCCCGTGGGCGGAACGCCCAAGCAGGCCCCGCACGCAACGCATCCGCACCATGAAGGGCCGCCAGGCGACACAAAAGACGTGCCATGAAAGCTTGCTTGAGGTTCTTTTAAGCAGCTCTTGCAGCCTCCCCTCTCCCTCGGTCCCTCTCCCAAGGGAGAGGGAAGCTGGAGCACCCGAGTGCCAATTCCTCTCCCCGTGGAAACGCTTGCCCGAAGCTCACCTACCGGCGCGATAGCGCCGGGCCTCGTGAATATCCGGCCGCAAAAATATTTCAGTTGGCTCAGATATCCCAAATCCGCGCGGCATTCCCTCCCACCACCAGCTTGGCCTTTTCCTCTCCCAACTGGTCGAAATACGATTTCATCAGGGAGACTGCTTCTCCTAGCACGCCTTCAGGATGCGGATAGTCCAGCGACCACAGGATATGGTCCGCCCCCATGTCGTCTATCAGCTTTATGCCCGATGGGTCGTCCATGAACGTTGAGTAGCACTGCCT
>DATNCF010000369.1:0-8684 GCA_035571675.1 Burkholderiales bacterium
GGGTCACGAAATCGCGCGCCCTGGCGTCGTCGCCCTTGTTCTGCAGGGCGTAGCCCCACGCGGCGAGATAGCCCCAGCGCGCCCCGCCCGAGGTCTTGGGATTGGCGGTGATCACCGACACGCCCGGCTTCACCAGATCGTCCCAGTTCTTGATGCCCTTGGGATTGCCCTTGCGCACCAGGAAAATGTACGTGGACGTGTACGGCGTGGCGTTGTGCGGCAGGCGCTTCTGCCAGTCGGCGCCGATCAGTCCCTTTTCCGCGATGGCGTCGATGTCGTAGGCCAGCCCCAGCGTGACCACGTCGGCTTCCAGGCCGTCCACCACTTTGCGGGCCTGGCCGCCCGAGCCGCCATGGGATTGCTTGATGTCGACCTTGGGATTGCCCTTGCCCTGCCAATATTTTTCGAAGGCGGTGTTGTACTGCTGGTACAGCTCGCGCGTGGGGTCGTAGGACACGTTCAACAGGCTGGACTGCGCCAGCGCGGACTGGGCCGCGCCGGCAAGGGCCAGCGCGAGCGATGCGGCGAGCACTGACGTGCGCAAAGAGGTACGCGAGGTGCGGATGGACAACATGGTTCGCTCCCAAACGAGAAGGAGTGCACCTTAGCCAGCCGCGCCCAAAACGGGAACGAATGAAAAATTGCTACGTTATAACCGGATGGAATTAGCCTTCCGGGCTCTTACCCCGCTTGCCGTATGATGGCGTGGCATTCGAGGAGGACCTATGCAGCTAGCCGACAAGGTTATCGTGGTCACCGGCGGCGGCTCGGGCATCGGCCGCGCCCTGTGCCAACGCTTCGCCCACGACAGGCCGGCCGCCATCGTGGCCGCCGACCTGAACGCCGACGGCGCGGCCGAGACGGCGCGCGCCGTGGGCGGCTCGGCCCGAACCCTGGACGCGACCCGCGAAGAGGAGGTGCAGGCGCTGGTGCAGGACACGCTGGCGCGGCACGGCCGCATCGACCTGTTCTGCTCCAATGCCGGCATCGCGGTGGGCAGCGACGAGACCTCGCCCGACGGCGACTGGCAGCGCAGTTGGAACCTGCACGTCATGGCGCACGTGTACGCGGCGCGCGCCGTGCTGCCGCACATGCTGGCGCGCGGGCAAGGCTACCTGCTCAACACCGCCTCGGCGGCCGGGCTGCTCACCCACATCAACTCCGCCCCCTATGCCGTGACCAAGCACGGCGCGGTGGCCTTTGCCGAATGGCTGTCGGTGGCGCACGGCGCGCAGGGCATCCGCGTGAGCTGCCTGTGCCCGCAGGGCGTGATCACGCCGCTCCTGAACAACGGCCGCGAGAACCGCTCGGCCTTCCTGCTGGAGGGCGCGCTGCAGCCCGAGGAAGTGGCTGAATGCGTGGTGCAGGGCATCGCCGAGGAGCGCTTCCTCATCCTGCCCCACCCCGAGGTGCTGGGCTACATGCAGCGCCGCGCCAACGACCATGAGCGCTGGCTGGCGGGCATGCGCCGGGCGCGCGCCAAGGCGCAGCAACAGACGCCCTGAGCGGCGAGGTCCTCGCCGCTCAGCCCTGCGGCCTTGCTTCGCCGGTCAGGGTTCCCACCACAGGCGCGGATAAGTTGACGAAGTTGAGCCTGCCCGCCGCGAAGTCCTCGTTGGAAAGGTTCAGCGTGGAGGCGACAAAACCGGCGGTGTCGATCTTGGCTCCCGCTCCCATCAGGATGCCTGACTGGTTGATGAGGAAAACACGCCCGTTGGAACTGAGCGTGCCCAGGATCACCGAGGGATCGGCTCCGATCACGCGGTTCAGCACGCTGGAGGCGGCGCTTTGCTGGGCGAAGCGGGTGGTCTCCCCCGCACCGATGGAAAAGCTCTGCCAGTTGATGACGGCGCCGGGGCTGTTGGTGACGATGAGCGTAGAGCCTTGGTTGTTGAAGCCTGCGACGCCTGACGCAACGCTGGCGCCCATGGGGTTCGCAAGCGCGCTGTTGAACGCTGCGGGAGTGGCAAAGCAGGCGGTCACCAGCGCCGAAAGCAGGCGCCACCGCAAATGGGGATTCCGTTCGGTGCCGATGCTGCCTTTGTTATCTCCTGTATCTGCGATGCGATTCTTGTTGACGGCCACGACATCTCCTTTCGCGATGGGCCGTGCGGGTTGACGGCCTGCGAGGGAGAACATTAGTGGCGTGATGGGTTACTTGCGTGCGTGATGCCTGCTCCGTTGGAACGAACCAGCTTGCGCCATTTGGACACGGAGTTTGAAAACAAGCGGAGACCTCAGACGGGGCAAGCATCAACTCGCTTGATCAACTCAACACGATTTGCGATGGCTCGCTTTAAAGCGGCCACGAAGCGCCGTCGCTACTCCACTTTGTCGATGGCCTTCCTGCACATCTCGACAATGCGCTTGTAGGCCGTCTCGCGCCGCTTGTGGCCGGCATGCGGTGGAATGTGCTCGAGCTTCTTGATTACTTTCTTGCACGCGGCGAGGAGGTGCTTGGAGCCGGACAGAAGCTTGGGGTTCTTGCGCAGCGCCGCGATATCACGGTTGGAAAGCAGTTGCAACGCCTGCTTTTGCGCCCGCGTCACCATCATGCTTTTCATGCCATCCCCCGAATGTGCACGGGGCGTATGGTACTGAGGCAGCACGCAAATTGCACGCAAAGATGCCGCATTTCTCGCGGCGCGCACGACCGATCACGACAACGGGCAAACTACAAGCGTGTCGGAAATTGCCCACAATTTCTGTGGATAAGTTTGTGTGATCTTTTGGGGCAACCACGCAAGAGCCGGATTCCAATGGACTCTTTCTAGCGAGCCCAAAAAATAAGCACACTGGAATTGCGTTACCTTTTTATGACGCAGCGCTTGACAAGCATCTTTGCCGCGGCCTTGAAAGCGCTCAACCCATGGCGAATTTGAGCACGATGCGCGCCACGGTGATGATGATGAGCACCAGCACGATGCCGCCGATCACGGCGCCCACCACGATCTGGCCGGGCGTCACGCGCACGCCGTCCTTCTCGATGGTGCCCTTCATGCCGATGGCGAACAGGCCGAAGAACATGGTCTTGGCCACCTGCAACAGGCCGGCCCTGCGAGGAGGAGTCGATTCAGTGGTTGGGGGTTCGGGATCCACGACGGCGGGTGGGGAAAGGGTCAACTCGACCCATGCCTGATTATCGCACTCCCGGCCATTTGCTGGACACGCGCCACATGGCGGGGAAAGAACGTCAGCCTCGGAGCGAGGTAAACGATGGCGAACAACTCCCCCTTGTCCACCGCGACGAACCCCAGCCCGGATAGTTGAACGTTGTCGACCTTGCGCGTCAACCCGTACTCGAACCGGAAGCCGTGGCTGCCACCGAAGCTGGCCGGCTCCAGTTTGGTCAACGCGAAGGTCGAGCCGTCGCGGGTGAACATCCCTTCGAAGAGCTGGACAATCTGCTCCGGCTGCATGCCGGATTTGAATGTGAAGCTGCGCTTCTGGCCCTGCATGGGACCGGCCGCGGTGGCGGCGTTCAGATCCTCGCCGTCCTTGAGGCCCGAGTAGACGAGAAGCTGGTCGACCGGCAACCCCTCCATGGTCCAAATTTCGGCCAATCCGGCGTTCGGCAGTTTAATCTGGTTCCACGGCCCTTCAAGGTTGAAGACCAGCCGCTGCCCCACGGCATGCTGTCCGCTTTCGACCTTGACTGCCGTCACGCATCCGGCAAGCACCGCCACCAGGAAGGCCGCGGTGGCGGCCAACCGCAGTTGGCGCCAGCGCCGGCTCGAGCCCGATGCGGCCGTTTTACCCCATGCGCCGCGTTGCCCCCCGATCGGTGTATTCATCCGTTCAACTCCTCCACATAACTTTTAATCATGGCCGCGTCCGGCGCGCCTGGCGCCATTTCCAGATAACGCGCGAAACTGGCTTTCTCGTCCGCCGCCTGCCCTCGGCTGCGGTAAATCATGCCCAGGCCGCGGTGCGTTTCGGGCGGCTCCCCCCCGGCGGCCGCCGCGGCCAGGTAATCGGACACCGCGGCCTCCATGTCGCCCCCCTTGGCGCGCAGGCGCTGCGTTTCGCCGCGGGCAAACAGCACGTCCGGTTGCTGGGCCTTGTGCGCCAGCATGCGGGTGAACAGCGCCATGCTCTCATCGGCCTGGCTGCGCTTGATTTCATCCACGATCCAGTCGAAGCGCATGGGCTGGATGACGTCGAGCAGCGCCTGTTCGTTGGAAACGCCGCCGGGATACTGCGCGGCAAGACGAGCCAGCGTCTCCCTGCGCTCCTCGGCCGGCGGATGGCTGGCGAACAACGGGCTGTTTTTCGCCGGGTCGCCATCCGGCCTTGCTTTCAATTCCACGAGAAGGTTGTCCCAGATCTTGACCGCCTCGCCCGTGTCATAGCCGGCGCGGTGCATGAGCTGCAGGCCGATTCGATCCGCCGCGCGCTCCTGGTCGCGCGAGTAACCCAAAAGCCCGGCGAGCATGGCCAGTTGCCCTACGGCCCCCACCAGTCCCAGCAAGCCGAGCATCTGGCCGAAGGCCAGGCGCGACTTGGCGTCGCGCAGCTTCTCAATCGAATGCCGCTCCAGGTAATGGCCGATCTCATGGCCCAGCACGGCCGCGAGCTGGGCTTCGTTTTCCACGCGCAGCAACAGGCCGCTCCACACCTGCATCATGCCGTTGGGCGCCATGCTGGCGTTGAACATCGGCGTGTGCATCACGTACACCCGGATGTCGGGGCAATGCTCCGCGCCCAGGCGACAGGCGACGGACTGCACGTAGTCGCGCAAGGCCTGGTCTCGGATCAGGAAGGGGCTGCGGCGCATGCGCGTTTCCTCCCGGTCCATGAGGGCCCACAAGCCGCCTTCATCGGTCGCAATATCCGGCCGGGTGAATTTTGCGGGGACCTTCCAATCCGCCACGCTGCCGGGCGCCGCCGCGGATTCACTCTGGGCGCGGGCGATCGAGCCCCACCCAGCCGCGCAGCAGGCGCAGGCAAAACCCAGAAACTCGCGCCGTTGCATGGCGGCCGTGGGTTATTGCACGACAGGGAAGTGATCGAGCAGGGCCTTTACGGTCTCCTGTGCGGGCTGTTCCTCGCGCAGGTCTCCCCTTCCGCGCGCAAGGCGGCTGAACCACAGTACGCGGCCGGTGTTGAGATCGACCAGGGACGAGTAGCCCACCTGCACGCCTCCCGTCAGCGCCACGCCCGCCAAGGCCAGCACCACCATGGCGGCCTTGCGCTCGGCGCTGGCATAGCTGTCACGCACCCAATTGAACAGCGCGTAGTCCGCCCCGGTCTTTTCCTTGATCGGACGCACCGCTTCTCCCAGTGACCAGTCGAGCTTGCCCTCCTTGGTCGGCAGGCCGAGATTGCCGAAGTGGTGGATGGCGATGGCTCTGGCCACGGCCCCGTGAAGGTTGTTGATTTCGTCCAGCGCGTCGGCATCGGTCTCACTGAGTTCGACGGTGACAAGGCCGAGGGCTTTTTCCTCCTTGAGAAGGGCGGACTTGAAAAATCGGGAAGCCGTTTCCGTCCAGTCGGCCTTGGGCTCCGGTATGCCGCCCGCGGAAAGCGAGAACAGTTCGATGTCCACGGGCATGACCACCACCTTGGTGCCCTTGGGCAACGAGTTGAAACCGGCGGCCAGGTTCTTGGAGGTGGGCGCCGCGGCCTGCTCTGCCGGAGCGGCGGTCTGGGCGGAAACGCCGACAGCGCCAATAGTCAGCGCGGCCAGCAACGACCACGCCATGCTTGCCGGCAACAACCGGGCAAGCGCCTTTCGGCCAGGATGTATCACCATGTTCTCCCTGATTTGCAGCGACGTTCGATCAGGGCATCTCGGAATCAGATGCCTGAATTCATTATTGAACCTGCTGCGAATTATTTTATTCAAGCTGCTTCATGAACGCAAAGGAAGCAGTTCACGGCGCGGCGCTAAGCTCCATGCGAACCGATCCTCGACACCCTGGTGCCGGCGCTGCAGAACCTGGCCAGCGCCACGCGGGCTGGCGTCAAGGACGAGCACTACGACACGGTGGGCGCCGCGCTGCTGAAGACCCTGGGAGGGACTGGGGGCGGAGTTCAACCCGCCGGTGCAGGCGGCATGGACGGCGGTGTACGGCACCATGGCGGACGTGATGCGCGCGGCTTCCAAGGCCTGAACTGCACGCGGCGTGGCCTAGGCCCTAGCCCTCATGCCGCGCCGGGCAGATTCACCGTGATGCAGGTGCCGCCGCCCGCGCGCGCGCGCGCGGCGGCATCGCCTCCGTGGCGGCGCGCGATCTGGCGCACCAGCGCCAGGCCCAGCCCCGTGCCCACGTTGCCCGCCGTGCCGGGGACGCGGTAAAAGGGCTCGAATATGCGCTCGCGCTCGGCCTCGGGCACGCCCTGGCCGCGATCGCACACCTCCAGCCGCGCCCCGCGCTCGACTTTGCGCACCGTCACCTCGACCGGCGGTGCGCCGTGCCTGCGGGCGTTCTCGAGCAGGTTGCGCAGCAGCCGGCGCAGCAGGCGCGGGTCGCCCTTCACCAAGGCCACGTCGCCTTCCAGCGCGCATTGCTCGTAGCGGGCGCATTCCTCGGCCGCCAGGGCAAGCAGGTCCACCTCTTCGCGCGCATCCAGACCGGAAGCGGCGTCCAGGCGGCTGGCCGTGAGGATTTCCTCGATCAGGCCGTCCAGTTCCGCGATGTCGGCCGCCAGTTCGGCTTCGCGGCGCGGATCGGGATTTTTTTTCAGCAGCTCAACGCCAAGGCGGATGCGCGCCAGGGGCGTGCGCAACTCGTGCGAGGCGTTGGCCAGCAGCATGCGGTGCGCCTTCACCAGCGCCTCGATGCGCGCCGCGGCGCGGTTGAAACTGCGTGCCAGTTGCGCGATCTCGTCGTGGCCGTGCACTTTCACACGCGCCGACAGGTCGCCCTCGCCCAGGGCGTTGACGCTGGCCTCCAGCCGTTCCAGGCGCCGGGTGAGGCGGCGCACCACCGGATGGGCCGCCAGCGCCACGGCCAGTGCGATCATGGCCAGGAAACCCAGCCAGGAAAAGCCCGGCCAGCCGTGCTGGTGGGGAAAGCGCATCACCAGCCAGCGCTCGTCCGGCAGGTGAATGCTCCACCCCGCGTTGCGCCAGCCCCCCCAGTGCATGGACCATTCCGGCGCAGGCGGGGGCGGCGGCACATGGTCGAGGCGCCCGCCGTCGGCATAGGCGATGCGCTCCAGGCGCGCGTCGTACAGCGCGAAATCGGCGTCCAGCTTGGAAGCCAGGCGCTCCAGCGCCTGGCGCTGCGTCTCAGGCGCGCTTTCGGCGGGGGGCAGGATGGCCTCGGCCACGCGTCCGGCCATTTCCATGGCCTGCGCGCCCGGGCCCATTTGCGAGGACAAGCGCCACATCAACCCGGCCATGAGCACCAGCAGCACCAGGGCCATCACCACGGTGAGGTAGATCTGCAGGTACAGCTTCTTCATGCCCCTCATGTGCGGCACGAATGCATCATGGCTGCGCACGCGCGAACACGTAGCCTGCACCACGCACCGTGATAATGCGCCGCGGCTTCTTGGGATCGTCCTCGATGGCCTGCCGGATGCGCGAAATGTGCACGTCGATGGAACGGTCGAAGGCCTCCAGCGGCTCGCCCTTGAGCATGTCCATGATGGCGTCGCGCGACAGCACCCGGCCCGGATGCTCGGCCAGGGCCACCAGCAGCGCGAACTGGTAAGAAGTCATGGCGCGCGCCGTGCCGTCGACGCGCACTTCGCGGGCGGCGCGGTCGATTTCCAGCCGCCCGAAACGCAGCGCTGCGGCGGCGCCTCTCGCTCCCGCGCCTGCTCCCGCGCTGCGGCGCAGGACGGCGCGCAGGCGCGCCAGCAACTCGCGCGGCTCGAAAGGCTTGGGCAGGTAATCGTCGGCGCCCATTTCCAGGCCCACCACGCGATCAGTGGGCTCGCCGCGCGCCGTCAGCATGAGCACGGGCAGCGCGGCGTGCGCCTCGGCGGCGCGCAGGCGCCGGCACACTTCCAGCCCGTCGATATCAGGCAGCATGAGGTCGAGCACCAGGGCGTCGAAGGGCTCGCGCTCCAGCCGCCGCAGGCCGCTCGCGCCGTCGGGCTCGACGCTGGCGCGAAAGCCCGCGCCGCCCAGGTAGTCGGACACCATGGCGGCGAGGCGCGGATCGTCTTCGATGATGAGAATGCGCTGGTTGGACACCGTCGTTCTATGCAGTACGTCTCAGATCCAACGCCTGACCCGGCGCCGGTACTGACGGTACTCGTTTCCGAACTGCGACTCAAGCCGCCACTCCTCGGGCAGGATGAAGGTGCGCTGCACGCGCCAGGCGAACAGCAGCGCCACGGCCAGCGCGGCCGGACTGCCTTGCAGCACGGCGACGCCGGCAAGCACGAGCAGCATGCCCAGGTACATGGGATTGCGGCTGAAGGCGAAGGCGCCGCCCGTCACCAGCACGCTGGCGCGCGAAAACGGCTTCACGGCCGTGCCGGCGCGCTTGAATTGCGCGTCGGCCGCGACCATGAGGGCGAAGCCGGCGAGGAGCGGCAGCAGGCCGGCCAGGCTCCAGGGCGCCGGGATGGCACCCGACAAGACCCGGCCGGGCAGGACGCCCGCGCTCAGGCCACCAGGCAGGCTGCCAGCGATTCCGGCTGCCGCGGGCAGGCCCAGTCCGGATAGGACCACTGCGGCCAGAAAGTAGCGGAGGGGCGAAGGCCGGCGCGGTGGCGCTTCT
>DATNCF010000370.1:0-3429 GCA_035571675.1 Burkholderiales bacterium
GTTGCGCCGCTTCTGGTTGCGCGCGATCCACTCGCGCACGGCCTGCTCGCCCTCGCCGTCCTTGGCCAGCACGTCGATGATGCCCATCTGGTGCAGTTCGGCGCCGGTGTGGATGCGGCCGCTGGTGATGAGGTCCTCGGCCACGCGCGGGCCGACGCGCCGCGACAGCAGGCTGTAGGCGCCCATGCCGGGGAAGAGGTTGAACAGGATCTCGGGCAGGCCGATCATCGCGCTTTCCTCGGCCACCAGCACGTCCGATGCGAGCGCGGTCTCGAAGCCGCCGCCCAGCGCGTCGCCCTGGATGAGCGAGATGGTGGTCATGGTGGAGCAGTGGTAGTTGCGGATGCGCGGATAAAGGTTGTCGATGCACAGACGCGAGTAGTGGGCGAGGGCGTCGCGCTCGCCGGACTTGATCAGCATCATGAACAGGGCGAGATCGCCGCCGAGGTTGAATATTCCCGGCACGCGCGAGCCAACCACGTAATAGTTCACTTTCGAGAGCGCGCCATTGTGATAAACGTGTCCGTTGCGCGACTCCAGGGCGCTGTCGTGGGCGCGGATGTCCTTCAGCAGTTGCAGGCTGAAGCAGGGCGTTTCGCCCTGCGGCGGGTTGAACCAGCCCCACAGCGTGGCGGTGTCGGCCTCGTAGCTGCTGTCGTAATGGGCGCGGGGCTGGGCGAGGTTGGCGATATTGGCCTGGAAATTCACGACTTCGGACAGATTCATGGCAACGCTCCTGTATAAGAAATTGAACTGGCTTTTTATGTGAGCTTGGAGGCCTCTGTCCTCTTGCTCCCCTTGTTTTTGCCCCGGCACTGTCGCTGCGAGGCGACGGTAATCGGGGGATTTGCGGGTATTAGACCCCTGTTTTCGGGGCTAAGCAATGCCGTTGGCATGGTATCCGGCGATGGCTCGCGCCGCCTGTCGCAGTATTGATACAGGCGCTTTTCCGGGTGATTGCGCGGCGGGAAGCCCTCCCGCTTTATGTAGGCGGGATTCCTACATGCACCCAAGGCATGCTTCGTACAAAACCGGGAGGGTTGTAGGCGCGATTCCTACAAGCCTGCATGGCGGGGTTCGTACAAGCACCCGCTGCAAGGCGCTTTGTAGGCCTGATTCCTACACGGCGGCCGGAATGAATCCTACTTGGGATACAAGCGGCCATCCGACGGGTGAAGTAGGCCGGAATCGACTCAGAGCCCGGGTGTTGTCAGCAAAATGTCAGTGAAAATCCCGCGATTGGGTGGCCAGGCGACCCAACAAACGGGTGTGGTCGGACAGGCGTTGGGCGATGACATGCGTCACGCCGTCCGCGTGCTCGACGCTGCCGCGCACGCCCATCAGTCGCGCGCCCAATAGTTCCTTGCGCTGGCGTTCCACAAGGTCGCGCCACACGATGACGTTGACGTTGCCGGTCTCGTCTTCGAGCGTCACGAACACCACGCCCGAGGCCGTGCCCGGACGCTGCCTGCCCGTGACGATGCCCGCCACTTGGATGAATCGCCCGGGCTTGGCGTCCTGCAATGCATCGGCGCGAATGAATCCGAGTTGCCCGAGGCGCGGGCGCAGCAGCGCGAGCGGATGGCGCCCCAGCGTGAGGCCGGTGCTGGCGTAATCGGCGCTGATGCTCGCGCCTTCGCCCGGCGGCGGCAGTTGCACCGGCGCCTCGCTCACCGGCTGCGCATGCAGCAGACCGCTTCCCGATTCCACGCCGGCCACCTGCCAGAAGGCCTGGCGGCGATGGCCCGCGAGGCCGGCCAGCGCGTTCGCGGCGGCGAGCCGCTGCAAGTCGAGACGCGTGAGTTGCGCGCGGCGATGCAAGTCGTCCACTGAAGTGAATGGACGCGCGCGCCGCGTGGTTGCAATGCGTTCGGCATCGTCTTGCGACAGGCCCTTCACCATGCGCAGTCCGAGCCGCGCGGCGGGTGCCGCGGTGTCAGGCGGCTCCAGCGTGCAATCCCAATCACTCCGGTTCACGTCCGCGGGCAGCACCGTCACGCCGTGGCGGCGCGCGTCGATCACGAGTTGCGCCGGCTGGTAGAAGCCCATGGGCTGGCTGTTGAGCAGCGCGGCGAGAAAGGCCGCGGGATGATGGCACTTGAGCCAGGCGGACACATAGGTGAGCAGGGCGAAGCTGGCCGAGTGCGATTCGGGAAAACCATATTCGCCGAAACCCTCGATCTGGCGGTAAATGCGCTCGGCGTATTCGGGCGAATAGCCGCGTTCGCGCATGCCGGTGATGAGGCGCTGTTTATGTTGCTCAAGGCCGCCCTTGCGTTTCCAGGCTGCCATCGACCGGCGCAACTGGTCGGCCTCGCCGGTGGTGTAGCCGGCGGCCACTTCCGCGAGGCGCATGACCTGTTCCTGGAAAATCGGCACGCCCAAGGTGCGGCCCAGCACCTCCTCTATTTCAGGAGTGGGATAGTCGATCAGGCTTGGGTCTTTTCTGCGCTGCAGGTAGGGATGCACCATGCCGCCCTGGATGGGGCCGGGTCGCACGATGGCCACCTCGATGACCAGGTCGTAGAAATTTTTCGGCTTGAGGCGCGGCAGCATGGACATTTGCGCCCGCGACTCGATCTGGAACACGCCCACCGTGTCGGCCTTCTGGATCATGCTGTACACGTCCGGGTCGTCCTGTTTGAGGATCGAGTCCATGGTGTGTTTTCTGCCGGGCGCGCGGTTCACGTTGACCATGGCCAGCGCGCGGCGGATGACGGTGAGCATGCCGAGCGCCAGCACGTCCACTTTCAGCAGGCCCAGGTCTTCCAGGTCGTCCTTGTCCCACTGGATCACTGAGCGGTCCTTCATGGAGGCGTTCTCGATGGGCACCAGCTCGGCCAGCGGGCCGCGCGAAATCACGAAGCCGCCCACGTGCTGCGACAGGTGGCGCGGGAAGCCGAGCAGGCTTTGCGCGAGGTCGATGAGGTGGCGCATGATGTTGCTGGACGGGTCGAAGCCCGCCTCCCGCAGCCGCTGGGCCAATTGGTTGCGGCCGTCCCACCAGGCCAACGTCTTCGAGATGCGGTCCACCTGCGCGGGCGGCAGCCCCAGCGCCTTGCCCACGTCGCGCAGCGCGCTCTTGGGCCGGTAGCAGATCACCGTGGCGGCGATGGCGGCGCGCTCGCGGCCGTATTTGCCATAGACGTACTGGATGACGTCCTCGCGCCGCTCGTGCTCGAAGTCCACGTCGATGTCGGGCGCCTCGTTGCGCTCTTCCGAAAGAAAGCGGCCGAACAGCAGGTTCTGCGTGGCGGGATTCACCTCGGTGATGCCGAGCGCGTAGCACACCGCGGAATTGGCGGCGGAGCCGCGGCCCTGGCAGAGAATCCCTTCGCCGCGGGCAAACTCGACGATGTCCTGCACGGTGAGAAAGAAGTGCTCGTATTGCAGTTCCGCGATCAGCAACAGTTCCTTTTCAATCAGGTC
>DATNCF010000371.1:0-3082 GCA_035571675.1 Burkholderiales bacterium
GTGCACGCCGGGCTGCTGCCGCAGTGGAATGCCGACGAGGCGGCGGCGCTGGCGGTGGAAGTCGAGCGCAAGCTGCGCGGGCCCGGCTACGCCGAGTTCCTGTCCAAGCTCTACGGCGGCAAGCCCGACCGCTGGTCCGACGACCTGCGCGGCGCCGACCGGCTGCGCGTCATCGTCAACGCCATGACGCGCCTGCGCTTCTGCACGCCCGAGGGCGTGATGGACTTCCGCGCCAAGGGCGAGGCTTCCAAGGCGCCGGCGGGCTACCTGCCCTGGTTCGAGGTGACGGGGCGCAGGTCGCTGGACAAGACCATTGTCTGCGGCCACTGGTCGGCGCTGGGCGTGAAGCTGCTGCCGCGGCTGATGGCGCTGGATTCAGGCTGCGTGTGGGGTGGCAAGCTCACCGCCATCCGCCTGGAGGACCGGCGGCTGTTCCAGGTGCACTGCGCCGAGGCGGCCTCCGGAGGAGATTAGCCGCGGCTGACGTAATGGTGTTGTACGGACGGCACGCCCAGCGCCTGGGCGATGCGCTGGTGCATGACTTCCGCCAAGTGGCGGCGATCGGCTCCCGCCCCAGGCTCCCCCGGCAGCCAGGTCAGCTCGGCCACGATGACCTTTTCCGCCGAGGTCCGCCACAGCGATTCCACGAAAGTGGTCTCACCCACGAACTCGATGGCCTCGCAGTGGCCGCCCGCGCGGTTGGTGTAACGCAGCGCCACCGGCACCAGCGTCGCGCCCGCGTCGATGGCCGGCTGGAACAGCGCGGCGTGGAATTTGTGCAGGCTGCGGCCGTCGGTGGTGGTGCCCTCGGGGTAGACGCTCACGATCACGTGGTCCCGCATCGCCTCCACCATGGCGCGGTTGACGTGGCGCACCGCGGCGCGGTTGCCGCGCTCGATGAACAGCGTGCCCACGGCCGCGCACAGCCGGCCGGCCAGCGGCCAGCCGCGAATCTCGGACTTGGCCACGAAAATGCCGGGGTGCGTCGCCAACAGCACGAACACGTCCAGCCAGGAAATGTGGTTCGTCACCAGCATGCAGCGCTCGGGCAGCGCGTCGGGATGATGGATTTGCCGCACCTGCACGCCCATGATGGTGAGCAGTTCCCTCGACCAGCGGCGGATTTCGGTGCGCCGGCCTTCCCACGGCAGGCCGGGGAAGCGCAGCGCGGTGATGGCGAGGCCGCGCGCCAGGTGCGCGGCCATGCGGGCGAGGCGCCAGCAGCGCGCCGGCAGGGCCAGCGGCTTGGCCGGCCGCGCGTGCGCCAGAGGCGCGTCGACGCTGGTGTTGATGCTTGCCCCGGTGGCGCTAGAACGCCGCGCCGAACTCGCGCTGGTAGCGCGCGAAAATGGCCTCGCGCGTGGGCGCGTGGTTCTGGCCGCCGCGCGAAGCGATCTTGAGCGAGCCCATGAGCGAGGCAAGCTGCCCCGTGGCGCGCCAGTCGCGGCCCGAGGCGATGCCGTGCAGCAGCCCGGCGCGGTAGGCGTCGCCGCAGCCGGTGGGGTCGACCACGGCCTCGGCCGCGACGCAGGGGATGTCGAGGGTCTGGCCGCCCGTGTAAATGCGCGAGCCCTGCGCGCCGCGTGTCTCGATCAGCGCCTTGACCCGGCCGGCGAGCTCCGTGAGCGATTTGCCGGTGCGCTCCGTGAGCAGCTTGCCTTCGTAGTCGTTCACCGCCACGTAGGTGGCCTGGTCGATGAACCCGAGCAGCTCCTCGCCCGAGAACATGGGCAGGCCCTGGCCGGGGTCGAAAATGAACGGCACCTTCAGCGCCGCCAGCTCGCGCGCGTGCTGCAGCATGCCGTCGCGTCCGTCTGGCGCGACAATGCCCAGCGCGATGCCCAGATCGGCCTTCACCACGTTGCGGTGGGAGAAGGTCATGGCCCCGGGGTGGAAGGCGGTGATCTGGTTGTCGTCCAGGTCGGTGGTGATGAAGGCCTGCGCGGTGAGCGCGTCGCCGACTTGGATCAGGCCGTCGCGCGCAATGCCGTTCTTCTCCAGCCATTGCAGGTAAGGGATCGCATCCGACCCGACCGTGGCCATGACCAGCGGGTCGCCGCCCAGCAGCTTGAGGTTGTAGCCGATGTTGCCGGCGCAGCCGCCGAACTCGCGCCGCAACTGCGGCACCAGGAAGGCCACGTTCAGGATGTGGATCTGCTCGGGCAGGATGTGTTCTTTGAAGCGGCCTTCGAACACCATGATGTTGTCGAAGGCGATGGAACCGCAAATGAGCGTGCGAGACATGGGCATGTATGAGATAGCGCCCGATCGGCTCGGGCGCGGTTAATCGACGAGGACTACTTCAACGCCGCGAGCGCGGCGTCGTAGTTGGGCTCCTGGCCGATTTCCGGCACCAGTTCGGAGTGCAGCACCTTGTTGTTCTCGTCCAGCACCACCACGGCGCGGGCGGCGACGCCGGCCAGCGGGCCGCTGGTCAGCTCGACGCCGTAGTTGTTCAGGAACTCGCGGCCGCGCATGGTGGACAGCGTCACCACGTTCTGGAGTCCCTCGGTGGTGCAGAAGCGCCCGGAGGCGAAGGGCAGGTCGGCGGAAATCACTGCCACCACGGCATTGGCCAGGCTGCCGGCCTTCTCGTTGAACTTGCGCGTGGAGGTGGCGCACACCGCCGTGTCCAGGCTGGGCACGATATTGAGGATTTTGCGCTTGCCCGCGAAGTCGGACAGGGACACGTCCTTCAGGTCCTTGCCGACCAGTTTGAACTCGGGCGCCGTGGCGCCTTTTTGCGGGAAGTTGCCGGCGACGTTGAGGGGGTTGCCGCGCAGGGTAACAGTGGCCATGAAGACTCCAAAAAGGGTGGGCGGTAAAACGGATGGGTGAAGAGCCGGAGGACGATAAGGATAACGGATTTGCTTTGCCGCCCTGATGTCAGGGATAGAACAGGTACAGCCGGTAGCCCGTGGCTTTCACCGCCGAGGCGTCGAAGTACAGTTTGACCGGCTGCTCCGACGCGGCGGGGAAAAAGCGGCCCTGCGGCGCGCCATAGTCGACCGGACCCAGCACCCGGCGCGCCAGGGCCTGGTCCTGGGCGTCGGTGAGGGTGAGTTCCAGCGCGGGCTGCGCC
>DATNCF010000372.1:0-2157 GCA_035571675.1 Burkholderiales bacterium
GCAGTCCTTGATGGGCGCGAAACCGCCGGCCATGTCGCCGTACAGCGTGGCGTAGCCCACGGCCATTTCCGACTTGTTGCCGGTGGTCAGCACGATGGAGCCGAATTTGTTGGACAGCGCCATCATGATGGTGCCGCGAGCGCGTGCTTGGAGATTCTCCTCGGTGGCGTCGGGCTGGCGGCCTTCGAATTCCCTGGCCAGGGTGGCGAGGAAGGCGTCGAACACCGGGCGTATGGGTATTTCGTCGTAGCGCACGCCGAGGTTCTTCACCATCGCGCGCGAATCCTCGAGGCTCATGTCGGCGGTGTACTGCGAGGGCATCATCACCGCGCGCACCTTGTCGGCGCCCAGCGCGTCGCAGGCGATGGCCAGGGTAAGCGCCGAGTCCACGCCGCCCGACAGCCCCAGCAGCGCGCCCGGAAAGCCGTTCTTGCCGATGTAGTCGCGCACGCCCATGCACAGCGCCTTGTAGATTTCGGCCTCCACCGGCTGCTCGGGCGTGATTTCGCCGCGCTGCAGGACGCCGTCTTCCACGGTGACGAAACCCAGAGCCTCCTCGAACAGGGGCATCTGGCAGGCCACGCGGCCGCCGCGGTCGAGCGCGAAGGAAGCGCCGTCGAACACCAGCTCGTCCTGCCCGCCCACGAGGTTGGCGAACACCAGCGCCATGCCGGTCTCGATGACGCGCTCGCGCATCACGTCGTAGCGCGTCTCCTGCTTGCGGATGTGGTAGGGCGAGGCGTTCAGCACCAGCAGCACCTTGGCGCCGGCCTTCTTGGCCGCCTGCGGCGCCTTGGCCTTCCAGGCGTAGTCGCCGATGGGCACGCCCTCCTCCACCAGCGACGGCGCGAAGCGGTCGGCCTTGGGGCGGGTGGTGAGCGGCCCCTGCGGCCCCCAGGCGTCTTCGCAGATGTTGACGCCGAAGCGCACGCCGCGGATGTCGAATACACAGGCCTGGCTGCCGGTGTCGAAATAGCGCTGCTCGTCGAACACGGTGTAGTTGGGCAGGGTCTGCTTGTGGTAGGTGGCCACGATCTGGCCGTCGCGCAGCACCGAGGCGGCGTTGTAGCGCCGGCCGTCCAGCCGGCGCGGATGGCCGACAATGGCGGAAATGCCCTTGATGCGCGCCGCCAGGTCGGAGAGCGCGGCGTCGCAGTCGCGGTAGAAGCCGTCGCGCAGCAACAGGTCCTCGGGCGGATAACCGCAGATGGACAGTTCCGGCGTCAGCACCAAGTCGGCGCCGGCCTCGCGGGCGCGCTCGCAGAACTGCACGATCTTGGCCGCATTGCCGGCCAAGTCGCCCACGGTGCAATTGATCTGCGCAATGGCAATTTTGACTGAGGTGGACATGCCGAAATATTACCATCCGCGGGGTGGGCTCTTTGCCGCCGTTCGGGGCGAGGCCGGCTTCTATAATGCGCTCCATGCCCCAGGTCCGCACCGCAGCGTCCACTGAAGTCCGTGTCGTCGAATCGCTCGACGGCATCCCGCCCGATGCCTGGAACGCCCTGGCGGACAAGGCATCGCTCGCCAATCCCATCCTGCGACACGAGTTCCTGCACAGCCTGGAGCAGAGCGGCTGCGTGGGCGAGCGCGCCGGCTGGCTGCCGCAGTTCCTGACCCTGTGGAGGAAAAGCGCCGACGGCACCGAGGCGCTGGCGGGGGCCATGCCCCTGTACGTCAAGCTGCACTCCTACGGCGAGTACGTGTTCGACTGGGCCTGGGCCGACGCCTACCAGCGCTCCGGCCTGGAGTATTACCCCAAGCTGCTGTCGGCGGTGCCCTTTTCGCCCATCACCGGGCCGCGGCTGCTTGCGGGCACGGACGAGGAGCGCCGGTTGCTGATCGCCGCGGCCCTGCGCGCCGGCCGGCAGTTCTCCTCGCTGCACGTGCTGTTTCCGACCGAAGACGAGGCGGAACTATGCAAGGCCGAGGGCATGCTGCTGCGGCGCGGGGTGCAGTTCCACTGGATGAACCGCGGCTACGACAGCTTCGAGCAGTTTCTTTCCGACCTGTCCTCGGCCAAGCGCAAGAAAATCCGCCAGGAACGCCGCCGCGCCCTGGAGTCGGGCGTGCAATTGAAGCGCCTGGTGGGCAGCGAGATCAGCGACGAACACTGGCGTTTCTTTTACCGCTGCTATGCCTCGACCTACCGCG
>DATNCF010000373.1:0-2673 GCA_035571675.1 Burkholderiales bacterium
ACCTCCCGCAGCACCAGGTCGGCGCCGAGGGCGGCCAATGCCCGCGGGTCATCGGCCACCACGTACTCGGCCAGGAACACCTTGTGCTCGGGATTCAATTGTCCGCTTGCGCGCTGGTACAGCCGCGCCTTGCCCCAGGAAAGCCCTGTTTCATCCAGGCCATCGGCCAGTCCGGCATCGAGCCAGCTTGTCAGCGCCGCACGGTCCGCGACCCGCCAGAACGCCATGTTGGCAGGCCAATGGCCATCGCTGCCCACAATGGCCAGGTTCAATTCCAATTGCCAGCCGCGCCGGTCCAGCGCGTCGAGGCGCTTCTTGATCTCGCCGCGGGTCGCGCCGTTTGTGGCGCCCATCAGCTCCCACACCGACCAGATATCCTGCATGTCTTTCTCCTGGAACAAGGCGCCACTTCACCTCCGCTTTCGACCTACCGCTTTCACCTCGCCGTGACATCCGAGGGGGCAAACCCGACTTCCCTCAACACCTCCTCGGTGTGCTCCCCCACCAGCGGGGGGCGGCGGCCGATCCGCGCGGGCGAGCCTGTCATGCGGTACGGCATGCCCGGATACGTGATGGTGCGCCCCAGTTCGGGATGCTCCACCTGCGCCGGGAAGCCGCGCGCCTTGAAATGCGGATCGCGCATGGCCTCGTCGGGCGTATAGATGATGCCGCACTGGAAGCCGCGGTTCTGCGCTCCGATGAAGAAATCGTAGCCTTTGAGCCTGGAGGCGATGAAAGTCAAGCCGTCGCGCGCCGCGTCGACAATGCGCCGGCCCTGCTCGCCCGGGTCGCGGCTGCCGAAGTTGACGTCGCCCATTTTTGCGGCTTCCTTGAGGGCGGCCGTGCCGGGAAACTGGTCCAGCAGACCCTCGGTGGCCAGCCATTCAAGCAGCGCCGCATACTGCTCGAGGCGGCGCGGCGGCGGGCCGCTGGCGATGTAGACGCCGTCGGCGCAGCGCAACTGCACCGGCGCCGTCTTGAGAACTGAAGCGTGACGCCCGGTCTGGCGCTGCACGGTCTGTCCCGCGACCAGGTAGGAATACGAGCCCGCCTCGGTGGTGACGTTGCAGGCGGCGTGCAGATTCACGTCGATGTGCTGGCCCTTCCCTTGGCCGAGCGAATCTCGATACAAGAGCGCCGCCAACCCCGCCATCACGGCGAAATTGCAACCGGCGTACCAGCCCTGCCCTCCGCCGCCGCGCACCGGCGGCAATGAATGGTCATCGTAGCCGGCGTTCCACACGATACCCCCGCCCGCCATGAGCGTGAGGTCGGTGGCCTGGTCGCCTGAGCGCGGGCCGTTGCGGCCGTAGGGCGTGATCGAGATCATGATGAGGCGCGGGTTGAGCGCCTTGAGGTCGGGATAATCCAGGCCCAGCGCGGCCATGCGCCCGGGCGACTCCGATTCGATCAGGAAATCGGCCTTGGCCACCAGTTTCCTGAACGCCTCGCGCGCGGCGGGCTGTTGCAGGTCCAGGACGACCGAGCGCTTGCTGGTGTTGTTGGCCCAAAAGTACAGGCTGCGGTCGGGATGCGGCCGGTCGTCCACGAACGGCTCATAGGCGCGAGTGGCATGGCCGCCCGGCGGCTCCACGAGCACCACGTCGGCGCCGGCGTCGCCGAACAATTTGCCCGCATAAGCGCAGGCTTCGCCCGCGATCTCGATCACCCGCAAACCCGCGAGAGGGGGAAGGCCGGCTGGGTCGCTCATATCACACCTTCCTCGGCGAGCCTTGCAATCTCGGAGCGGGACAGGCCCAGTACGCCCCCGTACACCTGCTCGTTGTGCTGCCCCAGGCAGGGCGCTCCGTTCTTGATGGACCAGTCGGTCTCCGACAAATGCACGGGCATGCCGTCCACGCGCACCTGCCCCATTTCGCAGTGCGTGACCGTGGGCCACAGGCCCCACGCCGCGGTGTTGTCATCGTGGTCGATGCGCTGCGCCGGCGTCTGCACCGCCGAGCACGGCACGCCCGCGGCCTGCAGCAGTTTCGCGGTGGCGAAGGGATCGCGCCGGCGCGTCCATGCCTCCATATTCGCGTCCAGTTCGGCCTGGTTGACGAGGCGCGCTTCAAGCGTGGCAAACCTGCCTTCCGCGGTCCAGGGCTCGTTCACCACGCTGCCGAGGGCGCGCCAGTCGCGCTCGTCGCGGCAGGCAATCGCCACCCAGGTGTCGTCCTCTTGCGCGCGGTAGATGGCGTGCGGCGCCATGGCGGGCCAGGCGCTGTGGTTGCTGTCGGGGTTGCCCGCGCGGCGGAACTCGCGGCCGTTCACGGTGTGGTCCAATATCGCCGGGCCGGTGAGGCAGGTGCCGGCCTCGATGCAGGACATGTCGATCCACTGGCCCTCGCCCGTGCGGTTGCGGTTCACCAGCGCGAGCAATATGGCCAGCGCCTGGTAGTAGCCGCCGGTATGGTCCATGTAGGACATCCCCCAGCCCGAGGGCGGCATGCCGGGCAGGCCGGCCAGAGAGGTGAGGCCCGACACGGCCTGCACGATGCTGCCCCAGCTCTTGTAGGTCCGGTACGGCCCCAGGTGGCCGAAGCCGCAATTGGACACGTAGATGATGTCGGGCTTGATGGCGCGCATGGCCTCGAAGCCGAAGCCCCAGCGCTCCAGCACGCCGGCGGCGAAGTTCTCGGCCACGACGTCGGAAATGGCGATGAGCTTTTT
>DATNCF010000374.1:0-4761 GCA_035571675.1 Burkholderiales bacterium
GCGCGCCTGCTCGAGATGGTTCAGGTAAAGATGCGCGTCCCCAAGCGAGATCACGAAATCACCCGGTTTGTAGCCGCACACCTGCGCCACCATCAACACCAGCAACGCGTAGGACGCAATGTTGAACGGCACCCCGAGGAAAATGTCCGCGCTGCGCTGGTACATCTGGCAGGACAGTTTTCCCTCCGCCACGTAAAACTGGAAAAAAGCATGACACGGCGGCAGCTTCATTTTCGGCACGTCGGCCGGGTTCCACGCGGTGACGATGTGGCGGCGCGAGTCGGGGTTCTGGCGCAGGCTCTTGATGACGTCGGCCAGTTGATCGATCTGCCGCCCGTCGGGCGCATTCCAATGCCGCCACTGGTAGCCGTACACCGGCCCCAGCTCACCTTTTTCGTCTGCCCACTCATCCCAGATCGACACCCCATTCTGCTGCAGGTAACGAACGTTGGTGTTGCCGCTGATGAACCACAGCAGCTCGTAAATGATGGACTTGAGGTGCAACTTCTTGGTGGTGAGCAGCGGGAACCCGTCCTCGAGGGGAAAGCGCATTTGCCAGCCGAACACGGACTTGGTGCCCGTGCCGGTGCGGTCGCCTTTCTCGGCGCCGTGCTCGAGCACATGGCGCATGAGGTTCAGGTATTGCTGCTCGCCGCCCGCCATGCCGCCGTCCATCATGCGCCGTTCCTCATCTCACCCGTGGCCCGAGCGTGCGCCGGATGTATTCGTGAAAGTGCATCATGCCGTCCTCCATGGGCGACTGGTACGGGCCGGCGTCGCTCTCGCCGCGCTCCATCAGGGCGCGCCGGCCGCGGTCCATGCGCTGGGCGATGATGTCATCCTCGTGCGCGGTTTCCAGATACGCGGCGCGCTCCGCCTCCACGAACTCGCGCTCGAAGTGCACGATTTCCTCGGGGTAGTAGAACTCCACCACGTTGGTGGTGTGCTGGGGCGAGCGCGGGATGAGCGTGGACACCACCAGCACGTGGGGGTACCACTCCAGCATGACGTTGGGGTAGTACAGCATCCAGATGGCGCCGTACTCGGGATCCTCGCCGTTGCGGTAATTGCGCACCGCGTCGTGCCAGCGCGCGTAGGTCGGCGTGCCAGGCTTCTGCAAATGGTTCTGCACGCCCACCACCTGCAGCGAATAGGTGTCGGCCATTTCCCAGCGCAGGTTGTCGCAGGTGACGAAGTTGCCGAGGCCGGGATGGAAGGGCGCCACGTGGTAGTCCTCGAGGTACACCTCGATGAAGGACTTCCAGTTCTGCTTGTACTCGTTGATCACGACCTCGTCCAGCGCGTAGCCGCTGAAATCGAACTCGCGCTTCATGCTGAAGCCGGCCAGATCTTTCGCGACGTCGCGCTTGCCGGCGAACTGCAGACCCTGCCAGTTCTGCAGCGGCGTCTTGCCCAGGTCCAGGCAGGGATTGGAGGGAAAGTGCGGCGCGCCTTTCAGCGCTCCCTTGGCGTCGTAGGTCCAGCGGTGCAGCGGGCAGACGATGTGCCCCGCCTCGTTGGCCGCCGCGCCGGGCCCGCGCAGGTTGCCCCGTCCCTCCAGCATGATGGCCTGGCGGTGGCGGCAGACGTTGGACAGCAGTTCGATTCCCTGGGGGCCGGGCGCGTTGCGGACCAGCATGCGGCCGTGGTCCATCCACGCCAGGGTGTGGTAATCGCCCACTTCGGGCACCATCAGTTCATGGCCGACATACTTCGGACCGGCATCGAAGATCAGCCGCTGCTCCAACTCGAAAATGGCCTGGTCGAAGTACCAGGATACGGGCAATTGAGTGTTGTTGGGTTGCAGCAGTTTCGTGCTCAGCAAGTCGGACATGATCTTGGTGCCTCCCGTTCTCCGCGTGCGGACGGTTGAGAAACGTCCATTTTACCCCGGGGCCTCCCGCCAAGGGCGGAAAATGCTTTGCGGCTCAGGGACTTTGCGGCCGAGTGCAGTGGCTTGGCGACCTCCGCGTAAGGATCGGGGCAGGCCGCCGTGAGTCGATGCGCCGACCTCTGTTAAACTCTTGTTGCGAATTCACTTTTCCCCAATTTCCGCTTTCCTTCTCCCGCTGCCATGGCGCCCGCCGCAAAACCGCCCGCCAAGAACGGCGCCGACCCGCAGGACGCGCCAGCCTCCGGACCCACGCCGGCCGACTTCGAAAGCGCCATGGAGGAACTGGAGCGCATTGTCGCGAGCATGGAATCGGGCGACCTCACCCTGGACAAGTCCCTGGCCGCGCACCGGCGCGGGCTGGAACTGGCGCAGTATTGCCAGGGCGTGCTCACCCGCGCGCAGCAACAGGTCAAGGTGCTGGAAGACAACGCATTGCGGGCCTTGGACGACCTCGGACGGGAAGAGTGAAGGGCGCGCAGGATTTCCGGGCCTGGATGACCGACATTCAGGCCCGCGTGGAGCTTGCCCTGGATCGCCTGCTGCCCGCGGCCGACATCGTGCCCACCCGCCTGCACGAAGCCATACGCTACGCCGTGCTGGGCGGGGGCAAGCGGGTGCGGCCCCTGCTCGCCTTCGCCGCGGGCGAGGCGGTGGGCGCCGATGCCGCGCGCGTGGAGCGCGTGGCCTGCGCGGTGGAGTGCATCCATGCCTATTCCCTCGTCCACGACGACCTGCCCTGCATGGACGACGACGTGTTGCGGCGGGGCAAGCCCACAGCGCACGTGGCGTTCGGCGAGGCCACCGCGCTGCTGGCCGGCGACAGCCTGCAGGCGCTGGCGTTTCAGTTGTTGTCCGACACCCGCCTGGCCGACCGCGCCGAAGACCAGGTGGAGATGGTGCGCCTGTTCGCGCACGCCTGCGGCAGCCGCGGCATGGCGGGCGGGCAGGCCATCGACCTGGATTCGGTGGGCAAGCGCATCAACCTGGAAGAGCTTGAGCACATGCACGTGCACAAGACCGGGGCGCTGATCCGCGCGGCGGTGATGTTGGGGGCGCATTGCGGTCCGTCGGACGACGTCGCCCCGAAACTGGAGTGCCTTGACCGCTACGCCCGGGCCATCGGCCTCGCCTTCCAGGTGGTGGACGACATCCTCGACTACGAGGCGCCCACCGCCAGCCTGGGCAAGACCGCCGGCAAGGACGCGGCGCAGGACAAGCCGACTTACGTGAGCGTCATGGGCATCGGCCGCGCCAAGGAATTCGCCCGCGAGCTGCGCGGCCGGGCCGTGGATGCCCTGGCGCCGCTTGGCGGCAGGGGAACGCGCCTGGCCCAACTCGCGGACTTCATCGTTTACCGGGAATTTTGATGAGCCATCGAACCTCAACCAGCCAGGCCTTGCAGCGCCTTCCCTCCGCATGAGCAGCGCCGAAGGTACCGCGGATTTCCCCGGCGGAGGCGACTTTCCGGGGGAAGAGTTGCGTGCCGGTAAACTGGACAACCAGGCCCACGCCTCGATCCAGCCCAGACCCATGTACGAATTACTGAACACCATCAACGACCCGGCCGACCTGCGCAAGCTGGAGCGGCGCCAGCTCAAGCAGCTTGCCGACGAGCTGCGCACCTTCGTGCTGCACTCGGTGAGCCAGACCGGGGGGCACCTGTCCTCCAACCTGGGCACGGTGGAGCTCACCATCGCGCTGCACTACGTGTTCGACACGCCCGATGACCGCATCATCTGGGACGTGGGCCACCAGACCTACGCGCACAAGATTCTCACCGGCCGGCGGGAGGCCATGCGGGGACTGCGCTCGGGCGGCGGCATCTCGGGCTTCCCGCGCCGCACCGAGAGCGTGTACGACGCCTTCGGCACGGCGCATTCCAGCACCTCCATTTCCGCGGCGCTGGGCATGGCGCTGGCCGCGTGCATCAAGGGCGAGTCGCGGCACACCGTGGCCGTGATCGGCGACGGCGCCATGTCGGCAGGCATGGCCTTCGAGGCCATGAACAACGCCGGCGTGAGCGACGCCAACATGCTGGTCATCCTCAACGACAACGACATGTCCATCTCGCCGGCGGTGGGCGCGCTGAACAAATACCTGGCCCGGCTGCTGTCGGGAAGCTTCTACACCGCGGCCAAGAAGGCCGGAGAGCGCATGCTGGGCGGCGTGCCCACGCTGCTGGAACTGGCCAAGCGCATGGAGGAGCACGCCAAGGGCCTGGTGTCGCCCTCCACCCTGTTCGAGGAATTCGGCTTCAACTACATCGGGCCGATCGACGGCCACGACCTGGACGCGCTGGTGCCCACGCTCCGGAACATCCGCAGCCTGGGTGGGCCGCAGTTCCTGCACGTGGTGACGAAGAAGGGCCACGGCTACAAGCTGGCCGAGGCCGACCCGGTGCTGTACCACGGCCCCGGCAAGTTCAACCCCGCCGAAGGCATCAAGAAGGCGAGCGGCGGCAAGCCCACCTACACCCAGGTGTTCGGCGACTGGCTGTGCGACATGGCGCGCATGGATTCCCGCCTGGTGGGCATCACCCCCGCCATGCGCGAGGGCTCGGGCTTGGTGCGCTTCGAGCAGGAGTTCCCGCAGCGCTACTTCGACGTGGGCATCGCCGAGCAGCACGCCGTGACCTTCGCCGCGGGCCTCGCCTGCGAGGGCCTCAAGCCCGTGCTGGCCATTTATTCCACCTTCCTGCAGCGCGGCTACGACCAGCTCATCCACGACGTGGCCATCCAGGACCTGCCCGTGGTGTTGGCGCTGGACCGGGCGGGTCTCGTGGGCGGCGACGGCGCCACGCACAACGGCGCTTTCGATATCCCTTACCTGCGCTGCGTGCCCAACATGGTGGTCATGGCGCCCTCGGA
>DATNCF010000375.1:0-10452 GCA_035571675.1 Burkholderiales bacterium
AGTCGACCGCAACTAATCGACACGTAGCGCGTGAAAAAAGGGCTGCCGCGAGGCAGCCCTTTCTATCTCTATTCGCCGAAAGGCAAGCCCACGTAGTTTTCGGCCAGGCTGGCGCTGGCGGCTGCCGAGTGCGTGACGTAGTCGAGTTCCGCGACCTGGATGCGGTGCTGGAACTCGTCCACGCCCGGGAAGGCGTGCAGCATGGACGTCATCCACCAGGAGAAGCGCTGCGCTTTCCATACCCGCCTGAGCGCCGTTTCAGCGTAGCTATCCAGCAGCTCGCCGCTGCCGCGGCGATAGAACTGCTCGATCGCGCGTGACAGCAACAGCACGTCTCCCACGGCGAGATTCAGCCCTTTTGCTCCCGTGGGCGGCACGATATGCGCGGCGTCGCCGGCCAGGAACAGGCGGCCGTGGCGCATGGTCTCGCACACGAAGCTGCGCATGCCCACGATGTTCTTCTGGAAAATCGGTCCGGTCTTCAGCGCCCAGCCGTCGCGAACGGCCAGGCGCGTCTGCAGTTCGGTCCAGATGCGGTCCTCGGACCAGTTATCCACGTCCTCGTGCGGGTCGCATTGCAGGTACAGGCGCTGCACCTCGGGCGACCGCGTGCTCACCAGCGCGAAGCCGTTTTCGTGCAGGCAGTAGATGAGTTCCGAGGAAGACGGCGCGGCGCGGCACAGGATGCCCAGCCAGCCGAAGGGATAAACGCGCTCGTAGGCCCGCACCGCCGCCGGCGGAATGGCCTCGCGGCTCACCCCGTGGAAGCCGTCGCAGCCGGCGATGAAATCGCATTCCAGGATATCCTCGCGGCCCCTATGCCTGAACGCGATGCAGGGCGATTCGGTGGCCACGCGGCGCGGCTCCACCGACGCCGCCTCGAACAGCAGCTCGCCGCCCGCGGCCAGGCGCGCGGCCACCAGGTCCTTGATGACTTCGTGCTGGGGGTAGAGGGTGATGGCGTAGCCGCTCAGGGCCGACAGGTCGATGCGGCGGCGCTCGCCGTCGAAGCGCAGCTCGATGCCGTGATGC
This sequence comes from Burkholderiales bacterium, assembly GCA_035571675.1. Classification (GTDB taxonomy): domain Bacteria; phylum Pseudomonadota; class Gammaproteobacteria; order Burkholderiales; family SG8-39; genus CAIYPG01. The sequence goes on from DATNCF010000375.1 coordinate 1,033, forward strand.
AGCGCGCCCTCGCGCAGCATGCGCGCGCCGACGCCGGTCTGCTTGAGCAGCTCGGCCGTGCCGTGCTCGAGCACCCCGGCGCGGATGGTGGATTCAATGTCGGCGCGGCTGCGCGTCTCCAGAACCACCGACTCGATGCTGGCGCGCGCAAGCAGGTGTGAGAGCAGCAGCCCCGCCGGGCCGGCGCCGATGATGCCCACCTGGGTACGCATGCGGCCTCCTCCTCCTCGCCGTCATACGCCGAAATATTACTCCTCGTTGCCGAAGCCCCAAGGACGGCCAATCCATCTACCCCAATCCATCTACCCCAATCCATCTACCGTTTGGCCACGACCTTCTCGGTGATGGGTTCGAACACGAACGCCCAGGTGTCCTTGCCGATGGCGTCGCTCAGCACCATGGCCGGGGTGTTGGCGCGCCGGCCGATCTCGGCCTGCACCTCCTTCAGGTCGGGCGCATCGATGTCATAGATGGCGGCGTATTGCCATTGGCTGGGCTTGTTGCCGCGCTGGCTCTGGGCCAGCTTGTAGCGCTGCGCCGCCACCACGCCCGGCACTTTGAGCACGTCGGGCACGTGCACGCCGGTGTACCACTTGTTGTACTCGTCCTCGCGGCCGGCGACGGGGTTGGACAGGACGATCATCTGGTACTTGGGCATGGCCGGCCTCCGCTCCTTTGGGTTTTACGCGGGCCGCAGCGATCAAACCGCGGCCCCTGCGGAGGAGTATACGCCGCGCATGCGGAGCAGCTTTCGACTATTGGAACGGCGGCGCGGTATTGCGGACCAGCGGCCGTTGCGCCGACAAAAAAAGGCGCCCTGTTCACACAGAGGCGCCTTTCCTGCGAGCGGCATGACAACTCAAGTCTGCTGCATGGCCAGCCCCTGGGCGCGCGCGCGGGCCCTGGCGCGCATCAGCTTGCGGATCCAGAAGAAGATCTGCAGCACGACCAGCAGGATGCACATCACCATGAACACGGCCGAGATGGGGCGCTGGAACAGCACCAGCATGTCGCCGCGCGACAGCAGCATGGCGCGCCGGAAGTTCTCCTCGATGAGCGGCCCCAGCACCATGCCCAGCAGGATGGGCGCCGGCGGGAACTCGAGCACCGCGAACAGGCCGCCGAGCAGGCCGAAAGCGAGCGTCTCCCACAGGTCGAAAATGCTGTTGTTGACCGCGTACACGCCGATGGCGATGAAGAACATGGCCGACGGGAACAGCAGCCGGTAGGGAATTTCCAGCAGCTTGATCCACAGGCCCACCAGCGGCATGTTCATGATGAGCAGCAGCAGGTTGCCGGTCCAGAAGCTCGCCACCAGGCCCCAGAAAATGTCGGCGTGCTCGGTGATGAGCTGCGGCCCGGGGGCGATACCCTGGATCATCAGCGCGCCGAGAATCAGCGCCATCAGCGGGTCGCCCGGAATGCCCAGGCTCATGGTGGGAATGAAGTCCACCTGCGTCTTGGAGTGCTGCGCAGCCTCGGGGCTGGCCACGCCGGCCACGGCGCCATGGCCGAACTCCTCCGGATGGCTGGCCACCTTTTCCTCCACCGCGTAGGCAAGGAAGGCCGCCGTCACCTGGTTGGTGCCGGGCATGCAGCCGAACAGCGAGCCCACCAGCGTGCCGCGGATCATGGGCCAGAACGATTCCTTCAATTCCTTCTTGTTAGGCCAGGTGTCCTTCCAGCCCACCTTGGCGCCGGTGGACAGCAGTTGCACCTTGTTGACGCTGCGCAGGAACTCGGCCAGGCCCCAGATGCCCAGCGCCACGGCGATCAGCGACACGCCGTCGGTGAGTTCGGTGATGCCGAAGGAATAGCGGATGACGCCGCTGTTCACGTCGGTGCCCACAACGCCCAGCAGCAGGCCGAACACAGTCATGGCCACGCCCTTGAGGGGATGACCCGACGACATCGATCCGCCCGCGAGCAGGCCGAACAGCATGATGCCGAACATTTCGGCCGGGCCGAACTTCAGCGCCAGCTCGGCGATGGCGGGCGAGGCGAACACCATGAGGATGATGCCGAAAGTCGCCGCCACGAACGACGAGATCATGCAGATGCCCAGCGCCGCCCCTCCTCGCCCCTTCTTGGTCATTGGATAACCGTTGAGACAGGTGACCGCGTGGCTGGCGTGGATGGGCAGGTTCATGAGGATGGCGCTGATGGCGCCGCCGTACATGGAGCCGTAGAAAATCCCCGACAGCATGAGGATGGCGGCCACCGGCTTCATGGTGAAGGTCAGCGGCAAGAGCAGCGCCATGGCGGTGAAGGCGCCCAGGCCCGGCAGCACGCCCACCAGGTTGCCGATCACCACGCCGAAAATGGTCCACAGCAGGTTGTTCAGTTCGAACGAGACACCGAACCCGTGCCACAAATCAACGAATGCTTGAGCGATCATGGCTTAATCCCACCAGAACAGCCGGAACGGCATTTTGAGAGCCCACCAGAACACCACCACCAGGATGATGTCCATGACGAGCGCGAGGATGAGCGCGGATTTCCAGGTGTTGCCGCGCTCGCCGAAGGCCGCCACCATGGTGAGGCCGGTGGTGGCGGGGACCATGCCGGCGTACTTGAACAGCACGATGAAGACCACGAACGAGCCCAGGATGCAGGACCAGCCGCGCCATTCGGGCTTGTCGGCGCCCTTGTGCGCGGCGGCGTGCGCCTGGCCGATGATGTCGCCTTCCTCGATCTCGTCGGACATGTTCAGCTTGTTGCGGATGTCGCCCGCCGCGATGGCCACGCCGAGCAGCGCCAGGATGCCGCCCACGGCCATGGGGAAATAGCCCGGCCCCATGCGCATGAGCTGCCCCACTTCCAGGTGCCGGCCTTCATACATTGCGCCGAGACCCACCAGAATCATCAGGATCCCCGACACCAGATCCTTATGGCGGTTGACCCACTCCTGCGACCTGCTCATCCACTCCTCCTCATGCCATTCTCCTGCGCGCACGCGTCCACCCTCGGGCCGTGGCTGTTCTTTGATTGACTAATCACGCCCGCGGCGCGGGCGCACTGCTCACACTGCTTGCTGCACCAATGATTCTAGGCGATCTCCAGCGCGCCGTAGGCATTTTCCCGCATGCGGCGCGCCGCCGATCTGCGCCGGCAGATTAGTATTGTCTGAAACAAAACTCTTCACGGTAAGGGATTTGACCTCATTCAAACTTGCAAGAACCTGTCAAGCACAAATGAGGTATCGAGCAAATTTGACAAACATCAAGGCAACAAAAATTGCGACGCGAAAATTATTGGCCGCGCAGGTTAACAGTTCAGCGCCTGCTTGGAATCATCCGCGACGACGCTGTCAGTTCCGAGCAAGACTTCGACGCACTATTTTGGCGATTTCCGCCCGCTGGCCCGTCCGAAATCCTTATTGGAGCGGCCGAAACGGCGCGATTTGACCCCGGCGTATAATGCGCCGCTCGCCCGCGGGGCCCTCGCGGCCCGCGGGAATCACAGGGGAAACCAAAGGAAAAAAGCATGGGAAGCATGGTCAAGGACAAAGTCATCGTCGTCACCGGCTCGGGCGGCGGCATCGGACGGGACTTCGCGCTGGCGCTGGCCGCCGAGGGCGCCAAGGTGGTGGTGAACGACATCGGCACCTCGGTGACCGGTGAAGGCCAGGACGCCGGCCCGGCGCAGAAGGTGGTGAACGAGATCAAGGCCGCCGGCGGGCAGGCCGTGGCCAACACCGACAGCGTGTCCGAGTGGGACTCGGCCAACCGCATCATCAAGACCGCCATCGACGCCTACGGGCGCATCGACGGCGTCATCAACAACGCCGGCATCCTGCGCGACCGCTTCTTCTTCAACATGAGCCCGGAGGAATGGAAGGCCGTGATCGACGTGCACCTGAACGGCTCGTTCTACGTGTCGCGCGCCGCGGCGCCCTATTTCAAGAGCCAGGGCTCGGGCGCCTACATCCACATGACCTCCACCTCGGGCATCCTGGGCAACACCGGCCAGGCCAACTACGGCGCCGCCAAGACCGCCCTCACCACCCTGTCCAAGATCATCTCGCTGGACATGGCCAAGTACAACGTGCGCTCCAATTGCATCGCGCCGTTCGCCTGGAGCCGCATGACCAGTTCGGTGCCCAGCGAAACGCCGGAGCAGAAGCTGCGGATCGAGCGGTTCAAGCGGATGGAGTCGGCCAAGGTGGCGCCCCTGGCCGTGTTCCTGATGAGCGACCAGGCGAGCTATGTGAACGCGCAAGTGTTCGGCGTGCGCGCCAACGAAATCTACTTGTTCTCGCAGACCCGCATCCTGCGCTCGGTGCACAACAGCAACGGCTGGACGCCGGCCGCCATCGCGGAGACGGGCATGCCGTCCCTGAAGGACAGCCTGGTGCCGAACCTGAAGTCTGGGGAAGTAATTACCTGGGATCCGTTTTAACTCCCAGAGAACTTTTAGAATTTCTCCCTTCTCCTTGGGAGAAGGGCGCCGCGTAGGCTTATGCCAAGGGTAACGGGTCAGCCGACGAAGCGCTCGATGGCACGCCGTCATGCCTCTCACGAGGAAACGCATGGACAAGGAGCAGGACAGCTACGACGTCATCGCCGTGGGCGCGGGCATCGGCGGCCTGTACGCGGTGCACCGGTTCCGGCAGCAGGGCCTGTCGGTGCTGTGCCTGGAGAGCGCGGCCGGCATCGGCGGAGTGTGGTATCACAACCGCTATCCCGGCGCGCGCGTGGACATCGACAGCGTCGACTATTGCTACTACTTCTCCCCCGAGCTGTTCCGCGACTGGAAATGGAGCGAGCGCTACGCGTCGCAGCCCGAACTGCTGGCCTACCTCAACCACGTGGCCGACCGCTTCGACCTGCGCCGCCACATCCGGCTCAACACCCGCGTCACCTCGGCGCAGTGGCATCCCGGGGACAAGCGCTACGAGGTCGGCACCGAAGGCGGCCGGCGCTTCCGCTGCCGCTACCTTGTCATGACCACGGGGCAACTCTCGGCCGCGCGCGACCCTGAATTCCCGGGGCTCAAGGATTTCAAGGGCGCTGACTCAAAGGGCGAATGGGTGCAGGCTTCGCACTGGCCGGACCGCCCGGTGCGGATCGCCGGGCGCCGCGTGGCGGTGATCGGCACGGGCTCGTCGGGCGTGCAGGCCATTCCCGTCATCGCCGAAACCGCCGCCCACCTGTACGTGTTCCAGCGCTCGCCCAATTTCGTGGTGCCGGCGCAGAACGGCCCGCTGGACGAGGCGCAGTGGAAGCAAATCGGCGCCAACGTCCCGGCCGAGCGCGAGCACGTGTTCGCAACGCCCGGCGCCAACCACCGCAGGCGCGGCCCCCGTCCGGCGGCGGAATGCACGCCCGAAGAGCGCCAGGCCCTGCTCGAAGCGCAGTGGGCGGCCGGCGGCCAGGGCATGAACGCGGTGTTCAGCGACCAGGCCGTCAACAAGCAGGCCAACGACTACGTGGCCGATTTCGTGCGCGCCAAGATCCGCAAGCGCGTGAAGGACCCGGCCGTGGCCGAGCTGCTCTGCCCCTACGACCATCCCATCGGCACGCGCCGGCTGTGCCTGGACACCCATTATTACGAGGCCTACAACCGCGACAACGTCACCCTGGTGAACCTGCGCGGCAACGCCATCGAGCGCATCACGCCCACGGGCATCCAGACCGCGGACGGCAGGCACTACGAGGTGGACCTCATCGTGTTCGCCCTGGGTTTCCACGCCTTCACCGGCGCGCTGCGCGACGCCAATATCAAAAACGAGCGCGGCGAGACCGTGGTGGACCTGTGGAAGCGCGGGCCGCAGACCCTGCTGGGCATTCAGACCCGCGGCTTCCCCAACCTGTTCATCGTCACCGGAGCGGGCAGCACCTCGGTGCTGGCCACCATGACGCTGGTGAACGAGTTCCACATCGACTGGATCGCCGAGTGCATCGCCCACATGCAAAGGCACGGCTACAAGACGGTCGAACCCGAGCTCGAGGCGCAGAACCGCTGGACCGAGCACGTGGCCGAGGTGGCGAGCAAGATCCTGCGCCGCAACGTGCGCAACTACATGGTGCACGTCAACGACGACGGCAGCCGCGTGTTCATGCCCTACGTGGCCGGATTCGACAAGTACGTGAAGGCCGTGCGCGAGCACACGGCGGACAGCTACCGCGGCTTCTGCTTCAAATAAGGCCCGCGGTCAGGTCTGCGGGCTCGGCGCCCTCGGCATGCCGGGCATGCCGGGCTCGAAGAAACGGTAGCCGTTGCGGCCGCCCTGCTTGACCCGGTACATGGCCACGTCGGCGTTGGTTTTCAGCTCCACCAGGGTCTTGCCGTCCTGCGGGTAGACACTGATGCCGATGCTGGCGGAAATGCCAAGCTGCAGGCCCTTGACCGCGAACGGCCGCGACAGCTCTGCCAGCACCTTGGCGCCCACCTGCGCGGCGGCCTGCGGCTTCTCCACGTCGCCCAGCACGATCAGGAATTCGTCGCCGCCGGTGCGCGCCGCCGTGTCGCCCCTGCGCATGCAATGGGTGAGGCGCACCGCCACGGCCCTCAGCAGTTCATCGCCGACGTGGTGGCCATAGGTATCGTTGACTTCCTTGAAGCGGTCGAGGTCCACGAACATGAGCGCGCAGTGCTGCCGGCCGCGGTCGGCGCGCGCCATGGCCTGCGCCATGCGGTCTTCGAGGAGCAGCCGGTTGGGCAGGCCCGTGAGATGGTCGTACAGCGCGACCTTCAGGAGTTCCTCGTTGGCCGAGCGCAGCTCGTCGGCGTGCCGGGCGTTGCGCGCCGCGACATGCGCGTCAAAGGCAGAAATGACCAGGGTAATGGTCAGGATGGACAGGCTGGCCAGCCCGATGATGAGCGCCAGCGGCCCGCCGTGCACGCCGTTGGCCGAATCCGCGGCGAGACACACGCTGTCCGGGAAGAATTCCGCGGCTTCCATGCCGGTGTAGTGCATGCCGGTGATGGCGAGGCCCATGACCAGCGCGCTGGCAAGTTTGGCCAGAATGGCCGTGCCCGGGCGCTTGCCGCGCAGTTGAAACGCGATCCACAGCGCCACGAATGAAGCGCCGATGGCGATCAGCACCGAGGCGATGAACAATCCCTTGTCATAGCGGATGGCAGGCGACATGCGCATGGCGAGCATGCCGGTGTAGTGCATGGCGCAAATGCCCACGCCCATGAACGTGGCGCCCAGCGTGATATTGCCCGGCGTCATGGCCGGGCGGCTGACCACGTACAGGGCGACGGCGGACAGGGCGACGGCCAGCAACCAGGACAGCAGGTTGATGAAAAAGTCGTAGGCGAGGGGAATCGGCAGCTCGAAGGACAGCATGCCGATGAAGTGCATGGCCCAGATGCCCGTGCCCATGGATATCGCGCCGCCGACCAGCCACAGCTGCGCCGCCCTGCCGCGCGCGGCGCTGACCCGGCCGGCGAGATCCAGGGCGGTATACGATGCGATGGTGGCGACGACCAGCGACAGCGCCACCAGTATCAGGTCATAGGTCCCGTTCATTGTTGAAATTGGGGCCTGGGGCTCTCCCACTTTCGGCAAGCGCGCATGCTACGACATTTGCCGCTTCATGACTCGCCTGGCCGTAGATTTCTGATAAGTAATGCTTTTTAAGCGCGCCGCGGCGGGTCTTCCGGCGCCGGCGAGTTGTGTAATGCAAGCTGCACCCGGGCCGGGCGCCTACGCCGCCGCCCCGACCCGGGCGGCAATGAACCGGGCGATGCTCGGGCCGGTGAGGATAATGGCCAGCAGGCGGATGGTCTGCATGGCCATCACGAAGGGCACGTCGATGTTGCTGGAGGCGGCGATGATGGCCACCGAGTCCACCCCGCCCGGACTGGTGGCAAGGTACGCGGTTAGCGGGTCCACCCCGGCCAGCGGCACCAGCAGCGCGGCGAACCCGCCGCACACCACCATGAGCACCAGGGTCGCGGCCGCCACCTTGGGCAGCGCGCGCGCCGCGTGCAGCAGGATGGCGCGGGTAAAGGACAAGCCGATGCTCCACCCCAGCAGCGCGTAGGTCGCCGCCAGCAGCCAGGGCGGCAGCGTAATGGCAAGCCAGCCCATGCCCTGCATCGCCGCGCTGACCATCATCGGCAGCAGCAGGTTCCCGGCCGGAATGCGCACCCAGCGCGCGGCCAATCCCGCCAGCGCGGCCACGGCCAGCGTTTCGGCAAAAGCCGCCCAGTCCAGGTGCGGGAACCAGACGATGGCGGGGGGCGCGCCCACATTGGCCACCCATAGCCGGGCCACCAGCGAAGCAGCCGCGGTCACCATGACCACGCGCAGGAACTGCATGAAGGCCACGAGGCGCACGTCGGCGCCGTAGGCCTCGGCCATGATCATCATGGTCATGGCCGCGCCCGGCGACGAGCCCCAGATGGCGGTGGTGCCGGGCAGCACACGCCAGCGCGCCAGCAGCCAGCCCAGCACGCTGGCCGCCGCGATGACGGCCGCCACGGTGGCCACGCACACCGGCCAGATGCGCAGCAGTTCGCCGCCGATGGAAGGCGGAATGTTGCGCGCGATCATGCAGCCGATAACGGCCTGCGCCACGCGGAACGCCCCTGGATGCACCTTCAACTCGGCGCCGCGTCCCGCAATGACAATGCCCGCCAGCATGGGACCGAGCAACAATGCAGCAGGAAAGCGGAGCCACTCAAAGAATCCGCCGAACACCGCGGAGAGCAGCAGCAAGAGCAGCCATTGCCGGATGCGAGGCGACATCCGGCCATTGTACCCGCCGGCTCTAACCGCCCGGCACAGAGTACCTACAAAGTGCTTTCAACTACCGGCGCGGAGCGCCGGGCCTCGTGCCCGAACTATAAATCTACTGCCCTAACCTGAATATCCGCTTCACGTTCTCGCGCTTGATCTTGGCCTGCTCCTCCGCGCTGCACTCGGCCAGCGTGGTCGCCAGCAACTCGCGGCTGCGCGGGAACGTCGACTCGATGTGCGGGTAGTCCGAGCCCCACAGCATATTGTCCACGCCGATCACGTCGCGCATGCGGATGCCGGTGGCGTCCTGCTGGAAGCAGGCGAAGCCGTTGCGGTGCCAGAAGTCGCTGGGCACCATGCTGGAGTCCTTGTAGCGCACCATCTCCGGGCCGTGGATGCGCTGGGTGTACATGTAGTCGATCTGCTGGATGAAGTACGGCAGCCAGCCCAGCTCGTGCTCCACGGAGCCGAAATACAGCTTGGGGAAGCGGTCGAACACGCCCGACAGGATGGTGTCGGCCAGGGCCATGCGCACCCAATAGTCGTAGGCGCAGCGGAAGGCCGATGAAGCCCCCGTGACCATTTCGTTTCCGGGCCCGGGCCGGTTGGCGCCCAGGTGCAGGCCGATGGGCATCTGCAGGGCCTCGGCCGCTTCCCACAGCGCGTCGTACTCGCGGCGGTGGTAGCGCCGCTCGGGGCCGGGATAGGTGGCGATCATGGCG